>JAGVEU010000346.1 GCA_020057985.1 Calditrichota bacterium
CAGAATAGAGCGGAGATCAAACTGCTCTTTGAACGGATAGTATGGAAGAAGATCTTTCGCGTGCAGAATTCCGATCACATTGTCCCGCGAGTTCTCGTAGAAAGGTATTCGCGAGTGACCATACTTGCGAATCGTGTTCAAGATACTCTCAATGGGTGAGTTGATGTCAAGGCAGATCATGTCGGTGCGCGGAACCATGATCTCTCTTACCGTCGTATCACCAAACTCAAAGATCGAGTGAATTAACTCCTTCTCTGATTTTTCCAGAGCGCCATGCTCCTCGCCAACCTCGACAAGGGTCTTGATCTCCTCTTCCGAAATCCACAATCTCCGCTTCTCGACTCCCAGCATGCGGGCCACGAAATCGGTGAATGGAAGGAGAATCAACGTAATAGGACTCAGAATCCAGTTCACAAATACGAGCGGCGCCGAGACCTTCGCCGCCCATTTCATGGGATTGCGAATCGCCACGAGCTTGGGTAACATCTCGCACGCAATCAGGATCACCAGAGTGACCACCACGACTTGAAAGAGGAAAACCATCCATTGTGCATAGACGCCGTCGCCGAAAACTCGATTCGTTGCCAGAGCCGCAATCGTCGCCGCCAGGATGTTGGCAATCGTGTTGCCGGAGAGAAGCACAACCAGCAAACGACGTGGTTCGGCAAGCAACTTGACCAGTCTGCGGGCGGCGGCGTCCTTACGTTCGGAAAGCTCGTCAATCTGCGAGCGTGTGAGTGAAAACAGCGCGGTCTCCGTGGCCGAGAAAAACGCCGAACAGATCAACAATCCCATGAAGATGAACGGACTGTAAAGAAGAAATGAATCCTGCATTAGGCGGTTTTCCTTGCACGCATCAACATGCGGTCTTCGAGTTTCTTCATTTGAGAGCGGCCGGACTTGGTTCGATCATCGTATCCGGCAAGATGCAGGATTCCGTGAACTGCCAATCGCGCGATTTCTTCTGTCATATTTACCTTGTATTCAGTAGCCTGACGACGTGCTTGATCGAGGCAGATATAGATTTCTCCCTCCAATTCATCTTTCGGCTCGGAAAGTTCAAACGTCAGGACATCCGTTGTCCCGCGAACACCGGAATACTCGCGATGGAGTTTTGCCATCTCGTGATCGGAAATGAGTATGAGATTAATTTGTGAGACCCTGCGCGTGATTTGTTTCGCTGCGCGTTGGGCACAGGATAGAATATGCTTCCTGTTCAGCCTTCCGCATGGGAGTTTAGCAAAAAGGTGAATATTCAAAAGATTATTTGGGATCCTGTGTAAGAAGATTCTATTGCGAATTTTCCAATGGCGGCGGATCAGCGCCTTGCCGTGAATGATATTCCTCGTAGGCCGTGATAATCCGCGCAACCAGAGGGTGGCGCACGACGTCACTCTCATTGAGATAAACAAACTTCACTCCCTCAATTCCTGTAAGAATGTGCTGAATGGAAATCAAGCCGCTGTCTCGCCGATGCTGAAGATCCACTTGCGTGAGGTCACCCGTAATAACCGATCTGGAGTTTTCACCGAGCCGCGTGAGGAACATCTTCATCTGCGGAAAAGTCGTGTTTTGCGCTTCGTCGAGAATCACAAAACAGTTGTCAAGCGTGCGCCCGCGCATATAAGCAAGCGGTGCGATTTCAATGATCGAACGATCGAGGAACTTCCGCAGCCGATCCACGGGCAGCATCACCATCAACGCATCATAGAGCGGCCGGAAATAGGGGTCCACTTTCTCCCGAATGTCACCCGGCAGAAAGCCCAGGCTCTCGCCCGCTTCAACCACCGGACGCACGAGCGTGATGCGGTCGTATTTGCCGGCCAGGAATTGCGACACCGCAACCGCAACAGCGATGAATGTTTTTCCCGTACCTGCCGGGCCGATGCCGAAAGTTATATCGTGCTTGAGAATCGCGCGGTAGTACATCTCTTGTCCGTGCGTTCGCGGGCCGATGATTCTGTCGCCCGCTCGCAGAATCGAAGTCTTGGGAGGCACTTCTTCCGCTGTGTCGTGTGAGTTATTTCCCGACAACCGCACGATGGTGTCAATGTCGTCCGTGGTTAGGACACCTCTGCGACGGGTCACTCCGATCATCTCGGTCAGAACTTCCACTGCGAGATTGTTCTCCGGCTGAGTGCCTCGCAGCAGCACTTTCTCTCGCCGTGCAGTGATTTTTGAGCCAAGAAATCGCTGGAGATAGTGCAGATTAGTGTCTCCCGGGCCAAGTAGAGGCCGGAGCACACCTTCCTCGACGGCGATTTCGACGGTTTCAATGGCATCTTCGGGAATCTTAGCCGAGCCAGACATACGATTGGGCAGTGCAGAATCTCCTATTATGAACGGCGATTAAACAAAAAACACCTCCGTGCTTTCAGAGAAGTCTCTAATAAACAGAGGTTAAGCTAAGGTAAAAGCTTCCTTCAAGAAGATTTTTAGACTAACGATTTTCTAAGTGCTCCCGCATTGGCCGAGAAGTATGCTGCGAAAACCGCAGCCATAAACTAAAAATAACAATATTCTGGGCGGAAGTCAAGCGGGAAGGATGAAGGCGGAAGGATGAAGGATGAAAGAAGATCCGAAACCGAAAATCAGACCGATTAGTGGCACTCTCTGGCTGCTTTTACCCTTTTATACTTGCAGCGGGCTCTGCCCGCCTTGTCCTCTCCTCCGCCGAGCGGGGTTAAGCTGTATTGACACATTAGGTTATTATACGATCGCGCAGATCAAAGGGGAACAGTTCATGGAATCTTTGCATGGGGGTTTTGCCTCCGAGTCCTTGA
>JAGVEU010000522.1 GCA_020057985.1 Calditrichota bacterium
CCATCAAGTCCAAGACCAAAGCTTTGGCCGAAGCCGAAGGGATCCCGGAAGGGGCGAAGAAGCTGACGGAGTTAACATCTCTATTGGACAAAGCGGTCAAGCGCAACATCCTTCACAAAAAGACGGCTTCGCGTAAGAAAAGTCGTTTGGCGAAGATTCTCAACAAAAAAGCCGCGGCCAAGTAAAATCTCTCTGTAAGAGCCTCCTCTTTGAGGGGGCAGGGGATTGTCTTGCAAAGCAAACCGGGCGGTTGGATGCAACTTATCCAACCGCCTGTTGGTGTTCGCGAGGCGCTTAACTATGTCAAAATGTTGTGGCGTGACGGATGCCAGCAGTTGTGTAGGTTAAAACCCCTCCGGTTTTGACACGCTTTTCTGACGACTCTCGGAGACTGTTCGCGCAAGGAAACCAACGGCCACATTCATTGAACCCACCCGACGCTGCGATTGGCTGGGCTACTGAATTCCTTCTGCATAGCACTCTGTTCAGTGCTCCATGAATGAAGCCAGCAAAGATATGGGTTTCCTTCTAATTACGCACTTTCCTAGGCCGCTTGCCTCCAGTTGTTTACTTTGCCCGACTTGCAGATCTGACCGCCAGGTTTCTAGCAAGAGCGACCCCAACACGTCTCTGCCATTGAGTTCCTTTCCCGTGGGAATGTCGAGATATCCGTCCGAATTCTTGATCCATGTGATCCTCATGACAAAATCGTCTGCATCTTTCTGCTTAGGCCTAGCCTCAAGGAATGCCAGCGAAGGTCTGGACGCCGCTAATCGGTGGGCGGCGGTACGTATCGATACTTTGCATTTGTCAGATATCATCCTCAAACCTGCTAGCGCCGACGATGGGTCCTTGATCTCAGTCTCGAGGACTATCGATTCAGGAATTAGCAGCCTTCCAGCAAAATCATCACATAGGCGCTCTATCTGCCAGTAGTCTCCCTTGGAAGTTGGTCTCGGTCTCTGGCTCATTTCGAGAAGCACATGAGCCAGTTCATGGGCCAAGACGAACCTCTCTCGGCTGGTGAGGGGGCTGGGAGTAGCATCCTCTCTGAGAAGGACGATCTTGTATCCGGCTTTCGAGCCTGAACGTTGAACGAAGGCGTTCCGATCTCGTCGGGAGCCATCTATCACTCGCTTCTCAAGTTCAATACCGAGGTCTTTCAACAATCTTCGTACTTGAACTGGAGCAATACCCTGAGGATTGAGCCTTGTTATATACTGGGTTAGGAGGTCGGGATTCTCCATCGTCACTCAATTGGTTATGCAAATAGACTTAGGCAGGGCATCCCTGTCGGGTAGTAGAGATCAGCCCGCCCTCCGCTTAGCTGACTCGCCATGCGCTGCGAATCTACAGGACGCCGTGACAAAATCGTTCCATCCATCTTCGAGGCCTGAAGGGCAAGCTTCAGAACTTCGTCCTCCCACTCTGCGGGTTGGTCAAGCAGTTTCAACAGCAGGATGCGAACTGCCTTGCGTAGTATCCGAAGGAATTCTGGGCTTCTCTTTTCCGCTTCAGATCGATCAATGAAGAAATGTACGCGCCACAGCCTCTTGAAACGATTTTCTTGTGCGGCCAAATGCCCACCGGTTACGTCTCCTCGATTCTTCTTGTCCCATTCGTGCAGCGGACTTATTACGTCCTCTGTTTTGACTTTAACGCTTGCGATTTTGAATCCCATTTCCTTTCCAGGACAATACATGGCTAGGCTTCCTCGCGGGAGCATGAAATCTTCTTCCAGCCGTCGCAGCGCGTGCAATCGGTTCTTGCGGGTGTCGTTCTCCATATTGTCTTGACTAGAGACCCTGGAAGGAACAGCAGAATAGAGCTCCTCGATTAGTTCAAATTGACCTGTCCTGATGTCGGGCAGAAACACGGAATACAACTCCTTATATACACGTCTTTGCTTCAACGCTGAGAAAGGAAGCACCGCCGACTGGATTTTCTTCTTGCGAGCATCGCTAAGCAACTCTTGTACAATTTGATCATCTGATTTCTCAAGACAGCTGCTCTGAAGGTCTGTCACCCAAACTTTCTTCTTATCCTCAGAGCCTATAGAGTCATGCATCTCTTGAAGTCCGCGCTCTAGACAAGCGGCGGCAGCGCATTTGGTTCTATGATACAGCACCGACTCCGAGAGATGATACCGCGATTCAAGAAGCTGCAGAATGATCGAGATAGCGTCCGAGCGGAATTTTGGCGGTTCACCAAGAGCGACCACAAAGTGAGACTGATTCGTGCTCCGGTGGGAATCTCTCCATAACTCGAAGTACTGAAATAGTCGCTTCTCGAAATACATGACTTTTCCGATGTGATACCAATCTCTGTGGAGGTAATCATAAAGATCCGCGCAGATAGTATTACCGACAATGTCTCGGCACACCTGTATACGAATTGGTCCGTTTGATTCAGATAGATCTGAACTCTCGGTTTTCTGAATCAAAGATATCAGGATTTGCGAGGGCGACGTGCTAAGATTGTGGACGTGCTTTCGGTAGTGGCGATCGATAATTGTACGAAGGGATTCTACTTCCTCGCCATGCCATTGTATCTTGTCTAACACGAGATTAATTCTGTCCAGTGAGTCGTGCGCCTTGAATAACTGGAGTTCATCCTCCAAAGTATGACCGAAAGGTATGTGCCCGATGTCGTGGAGAAGTGCAGCAAGCCGCGTGAAAACTACTTCAAGATCACTCAGCGATCTATCTGGCCGATACCTTAGATGCTCGGTTCTCTTATCTGCAAGGCGTAAGTGATTTCGCCTGACAGCATCGATGATTTCCTGGGCCATATGAACGGAGCCAACAGAGTGTTCAAATCGGGTGTGTGTTGCCCCCCGATAAATCATATGAGCATGACCAAGTTGGTGCACGCACCCCAACCTTTGGAAAGCCGGATGATCGACTACGGCCTTCTCCTCATCAGACAACCAGACAAAACCATGAATGGGGATGAAGAACTCTGAGTCAGCTCTTGCGCTGGTGAGCTTCTCATCCGCACTGGCTTTCGGAGTTAGCGCATCAACAACTCGAGTCACTTCAGGTTGACCTTGCGGGCTATCTTCGCCCTTCACGCTGGCGATCTGCTTGTCGTAAGTCGTTTCTCGACTTCCAGTATCGACCAGCGGCGTCTCTTCTTTACTTACTACTTCAAGTCGCCCTTGTCGATTTGCTTCGGCCTTCCTACTCATCTGCTTTCGACTCTATCCTCCTCTGCCTCTAGGTAGACACTCCGAACCCTGAGATGCGATATCGACGAATCGGATATCCTATGCTATCTGAAGATTCATAACAAATATACGACCAACTCCTCATAAAGTCAACCCCATTAATGCACAAATGCAGTTGTGTACGTCAAAACCCCTCGCGGTTTGACGATATCCCCTACTTCCCCCTAAACCCCGCCGCACGTTTCTCCAAAAACGCCGTCAGACCTTCATTTTTGTCGTCGGTCTCGCGCTTTGTACGGGAATACTAAATTTAGAAGCTGTAAATGCGGAATCTCTCCGCCGTCAAGAGCGTCAGAATACGCGCCGGCAAATCGATCTTGACTTCAGGGTATTTCACCGACCATTCTGCGTAACTCAGTTCCGTTTGCCAGACAGGTTTGCCATTGGCATCGATTAACAGCGCTTGACCGCGCGTATTCCGTCGTTCCGGAGCATCCGTCGAGTTGTTGGTGGAACAGGCGAAATAGGTGAAGCTCGAATCGGAATCAAAGTGGAAGAACTGATATCCGGAATCCGGCAGCGAGTATTCCCAAACCAACCGCGAACTGTCGAGATCGAATAGCTGCAGCCTTTGGGTCAAGAGAATCGCTGCGAAGCGATCATCGAAAGAGAACCGCACATCACGCACCGCCAATTCGGAAATCTTCCGCGTAGTAAGTAGCGTCTGCTCCCGGTAGATGTTGAGCAGCGAGTCTTTGTAGATCGCGACCAGTTCGCCGTCGCGACTGACACTGTAACGGTTGCAGTCGCTGTAGCGGAAGACCTCTTTGCCCGAGGTTGTGAATTTGATTAGGCCCTTGCCGCTGGAGATGGCGAAGAAAAACTCACCGTCCTCCGAAAATCGACCGCTGGAGAAATTGTCAACTTTGGCGGCGCCAACTCGGATGCCGCTCGTGCCAAAAAACAAGAGCGAAGACTCCGGCAATCCCTCGGCGCCGGCGATACCGACAGCAATAGATGACTCATCGGAGAGTATGAAAGAACTGCATCCCGGATCGCGCAGACCCCAGATCAACTGACCGGTGCAACTGTACACCCGAATTTCGGTCACACGCAGGGATGTGGGTGAAAAGCTGCTGTAGGTTAGCTGGGCGAAGTAGTTGCCCTTGTCGGAAGAAATCAACTTCTGGTTGGAATTCAGTGCTTGCGCCACTGTCTTGTTCTGCGCGAACTGCCGGACTTCAAAACTACTCTGTTTCAAAAAATAGAAGCATCCGGATGGACTGCCCCAGATGCGGCGATAGTCCTGCATCTCGACCGAGTCAATGGCGATGGGGCTTACTGCGGCGGGCAGGGTTGTCGGTACCGAAGGCGCAGTTATCGCGAGTGTCAGTAGTAACCAGTGGAGTAGCTTCAGAAGACGCATCGTCAGTAGTGTCGTCAAAGGATGTTACCAGATTCAATTCACCCGACGACAACTTGAAAAATACTACGAAGTTTTATGGCAGAACGCCCATTAAATCTGCGTTAGGATTCCATTTCGTTTGCTCGCGACCGAATCTCAGCGCCGACTCTCGATTGTCTCGGCCAATGCCGAGGCGATTCGCTCGGCCCCCTTGGCGTTGTAATGGATGAAATCGGCTTTGGGATTGTCGTAGTACTCGGGATGGTCCAAGAAAAGCGTGGCTGCGTCGACCAACGGCACTATTAGTTCGCCGGCAATTCGCCGCACGGTTTGGTTGTAGCGCTCGTGATAGCTCTCCATTGCGTTGATTACGCCCGGGTCAGCGTCCCCAACCGGAGTGGTGAGCAAGACCGGCTCGACTCCATTCGACCGGCAGAAGGCAATGATATCGCTAAGGTTAACAGCAAAGTCATCCAGCGACACCCGGTAGCGCACCGATTTGCGGTCGAACTGGTACTGCTTTGTTTTCTCGTATTTCGCCAGCAGCAAGTATTTGACGCTCCGGTATAAATAGCTCTTGGACAAGAGGTTCTGCGCATTCAGCACCCATTGCGGTGCTGTTCGCTGATCCTTGTCTTCAATATCGAACCCAGCCGCCCAGTGGTCATTCCAACCATAGCAGACAGTCACAATCTGCGGTTTCAAGATTGGCAGGAACTCCCGCAGCATCCGCAGACCTTGAAAAGTGGAATAACCCGGTACGCCGCAATTGAAGACCTTAAACCCCGTGGCCCCGACCTGCGCGTTCAACTTTCGCTCCAACTGCTGTTCGTAAGTTTCCTCTTCTTGCAGTCGCCACCCGAAAGTACAGGAATTGCCAAAACAGGCGATGCGCGTTCGACTGTTGTCAACCGAGAGCGACGCGTCGTCTCCCCTCAATCCCAACGAATTAGTGCGATACGATCCGGGCACCAAAAACTCAGTTCCTTCCTTGATATTAGGTCGCAGGCGCCAGAAGAGGGATTGGTCTTTCTGAAAGTAGTCTGGATATTCGAAAACTCGAATCAACATGAAGAAGGGATTATCAACGCGAGGACTGATACCGCCTACACGCAAAACGCTTTCGGCAATGAGGAGAATTGCCACCAAGGTAATGATGCTGAAGAGCACGTAGCGATTGGTCTGGCGCGAAAGCATACTGAATTCTAGAAGCTACCGGAACTGTGCGGTACCAGATACAGCGCCAGCGACAAGACAACACCGACAACCGCTACCCAGCGGACCGCTGTGACGTCTATGACATCCTTGCGAGGATCGTTGCTCAGAGCCGAACCCTTAAGCAAGTAAAGCATAACCAGCCAATAGATGAAGATTACCAGTGCTTTGGAATCGGTGATGTCGCGCCCAAACGGAATTCCCGTCCAATAAGTTGCGTAGACTTGATACTCCAGCCAGATGCCGATTGGAAATGTCCCGAGGAAGAGGATTATTGTCGCCCACAGGGTCTGTTTGGCGAGACGAATTCTCACGGCCCTGTTCTTTACGTCTTCAAAGGCGGTAAGAAGCACCATGACCATCAGCAAGAAACTGACGAACATACAGAGGATGTGAACGATCAGCAATATGGCCGAACGAGGTCCTTCAAACCGGAACCAGAGTTGCTTTGGTTTGTCTTTGCTTCCTTCGACGGGGATCGTGGCCAGTATTCTTCCAGCCGCATCCTCCAATTGGAAGCGATACGAAAACTCCGTACCGCGACCTTGGTTTGGTACCGCGACTTGATAAACCAGACCGTGCCCCGGAATCGTGATTGCCTCCACTCGCGCCTCACGATTGCTTGTTTCAGTTGCATCCGTCGTCCGCGGCTCATAGTAAAGCGCAATGACGACATCCTCAGGCACCAACCCGCCGCTAACCACCACATCCAGGTCGGCGGTCGTATTGTCTCCCTTGAAAACATGGTTGCAGGTATGGCTGAGCGTCAATTCGCCGTAGGTTGTCGTCTCCACCACTACCGGAACTTGTCTTTGCGATGCGCGGCGAGCGACAATCAACAGCGCCATCGTAATCAGAATCGCCAGGACAACCTTGGATGGTTTCATACTTCCATGCCTGCCTTGCTTAGAAAAGCGAATAGATGAATGGCGCAAAAGCGCTGCTTTCGGTCAGGACGATAAACGCTGCCAACAAAAAGATGACGGCAAAAAATGGAATCAGCCAGTAGCGCTTACGATAGCGGACAAAGCGCCAGAATTCGGCCAGCAACGACAAATTCTCCTTGAAGGTATCTTTAGCGTCCACAGCGGGAATATATGACTGCAACGATTATTCCCAAATGGAAATTGCAGCTTGCCGCTTAATCAGCCCAATCCGCGATGAACACGTTCGTCTCGTTCGGCTGTTGGTTGTAGCGGTTGGAGCAAAACACGAACTTCTTGCCGTCATGGGACCACATTGGAAAGCCATCAAATGTCGGATTGTGGGTCACCCGCTCCAATCCGGTGCCATCAACATTGATGAGATAGATATCGAACTCTCGTATCGAGCCGCCATAATTGGTGCAAAATGCCAGCCGCTTGCCGTCGGGATGGAGATACGGGGCAAAACTGGCCTTGCCCAGGCGGGTAATCTGCCGTTGGTGGGTACCGTCGGCGTCCATGATGAAGATTTCCAACTGCGAGGGGCGAACCAGATTCTCCTTGAGCAAAGCAACATAATCAGCCGAATCCTTGGCGGTTTTAGGACGAGAGGCGCGGTAGATAATCTGCTTGCCGTCGTAAGAGAAAAACGCACCACCGTCATAACCAAGTTCGTGCGTCAGTTGTTTCAGGGCGGAGCCATCGGGGTTCATCGTGTAGATTTCCAGATCACCTGAACGCTTGGAAGTAAACACGATCTTGGAACCATCGGGCGAATAGACCGCCTCGGCATCGTAACCTGGGGAATTGGTCAGGTTTTTCAGGTCAGTGCCATCGAGTTTTGCCGAATAGATGTCATAGTCAAACAGCGCCCAAACATAGCCCTTGCTGAGGTCGGGTTTGGGCGGACAAAGGGTATCTGCGGCATGTGTCGATGCATAGATAATTCGCTGATAATCCGGCGCGATGAACGAGCAGGTTGTCCTGCCCTTACCGCTGGAGACGATGTGCTTGCTCGATCCATCGGAGTTCATCAGAAAGATCTGATCGCACTGGTAAGGCGGATGAGATGTCTGATAAATCAGCATGTCGGCCTTGGACGAAAAATAGGCCTCGGCATTTTCGCCACCGTTGGTCAGCATCTTGACGTGTTTCAGATGCCTCTCCTGTGCCAGCCAGTTAGATGTTGTATCCGCTCCGGCTGTCTTGGTTGTCGATTGTGGGTCCTGTGCGTTGCCAATAGCCACAAGCAACGCCATTGCGATCAAGACAGTCAAACGATTCATTATCTTTCTCCTTCTGCCGGGTCGAGTTCGTAGTACCATATTGCCTATTATCATTGTTGCGGGGAGTTATTTCAAGTGAAATTCGAGGACATCCCCGTCGGTGAGCACGAAACCGTTATGCACGTGCGCCCCATCGAACTTGCCCTTGCCCCAAATTTTGGCGTAAGCCAGTCGTTGTGCGAAATCCTTGTGGATTTGGTAGGCGGCATCCTCGACGGTAGCACCAATGCCCAGCACGATTGGATCATTGAGATCGGCGGGATGTCCGGGAGTTTTGGTGTACACACGCAGAAGCTTGAGCGAGCGAAACAAATCGACTTCCAGCGCTGCCACGCCTTCTCCGACCAGTGAATTGATCGGGTAGATCGGATATTTGGTTCCGTAGCTTTCTTGCAGGAATCCGAGCCGGATGCCATCTTCGTCCAGATCGGCCTTGTTTGCGATCAGGAAGGTTCGCTTTGAGATCTCGTCGAGAGAGTAGTTTTCATCGCTTACCTCAAACTCGGGGTGATCGAGCGAAATCCGACGTTCTTTAAGGATTGCCAGCGCCTGTTCCAAGTCATCCAGCAAATCATCGGACGACAGATCGGCGAAGAGGAAAATCGCATCGGCGCGAAACAACAGCGAAGTCATCCATCCTTCAAACGACTGGAGAGCGATCGGCGGCAAGTCGATCAACTGAAACTTGACATTTTCCCACGACATCATGCCCGCCGTTGGCACGCGGGTTGTGAAAGGATAGTCGGCCACTTCGGGGTGCGCGCGCGTTACCGCCTTCAGAAACTGCGACTTACCGCTGTTCGGCGGCCCGACGAGCGGGATCTGCCCGGCCCCCTCGCGCGGGATATTGTCCAGTGATTTGGCTTTGGCGCCCCCAGGTTTTGCTGCCGGCGCTTTTTTGAGTTTGGCAATCTTGGCTTTGATTTCCGCTTGCAGCTTCTCCGTCCCCTTATGCTTGGGGATAAGCTGCATCATCTCATTGAGTGCTTCCAAACGAGCGGCGTCGTCAGTCGCTTCTCGATAACGTTGCTCGGCGGCTTTGTATGGCGGAGTCAAGTTTGCTGGCATACGACTCAATCTAACAGCCAACCGGAGGTTGTGTCAAGCCGGTACTACTGCTGTGGAATTTGATCTGCGAGTTCGCGGTAGCTCTGGTTAGCAGAATCCAATTCCAGGGCGCGAACGATCAACTGTCTCGCCAGATCGTTTCGGCCCACTTCCAGACAACTCTTGGCCAGCATGTATGGCAGGTAGCCGTCTGCGTCGTCAATCGGTGTCTTTTCGATCATTGCCATTGCTTCTTGGTGATGCCCTGTGGCGCCGAGAATGCCGGCAAGCAAACGTGCCGCGTTTGGGTTATCGCGGAACTCGGGGGACGCGTTAGTCAGCAGGCGTTGTGCGTTGTCATTGTCTCCCATCCGGAAGAGAACATAGCACGCTCGGTAGCGATATTGGAGATTGTCCGGTCGCAACTCCATTATTCGCAAGTAGCTCTGATACGATTCGGGAAACTCTCCCATTTCGAACTGCAGCGGCGCCAGCATCGCCAGGGTGTTGAAGTGATCAGGAGTGTACCGCAGTCTCTGGAGCCAGGCCTCCTTCGCCCCCTTCCAATCGCCAATCTCAAAAAGAATTAGTCCCCAACTCACTAACCGCTGCCCATTGTCATACTGTTGCGTGTAATGGAGATCACTCAAGACACTTTTTTTCACAAACTCGGTCCGCAGTTCGGCGTTGAATGTGAGCCAAGGGATGATTCGAATGAC
>JAGVEU010000526.1 GCA_020057985.1 Calditrichota bacterium
AAGACAAAGTCGTCGAGACACTGATCATCTACCAAAATAACCCAGAATCCGTGAAATCAATCTGCGCCATGTCGGCCTATTTATGAGAAACACTATAACCGCTATGAAAAACAAGCGGGGCGATCATCTCTGACCGCCCCGCTCTATCTAAACGCAAGTATTCATTCCTTATCTCTCATCCTCTTCATTCGGATTTGGATTTCGGATTTTTTTCTTACGGCACCGTCACAACCTGAAAGAACTTCTTCACGGTAGCGCTATAATCATACAAGTAGGTATTTCCTGATATCGGAACCGGCGTGAGCAGATTCGGCTCTGAGAAGACGCTATCCGGAACGGACGAAGCATACACATTGAAATGTACACGCGGATAATTGCTCCAGCGCAGTTCAACATTGCTGCCAACACGCCACGCAGTCAGGGTGGCCACATCAAGGCTGTCACTGTACCACATCAAGCCAAGATCCTGTGTCGGTTGAGTATCATCAAGTTCAAAAGTGCGGTTGAGCATGGAATCGTTGCCGATGACCTCCCAATACATCGTCGCCCCATCCACTTTCTGAAACTTAAATTCATTATGTGTGACGGACCCCGTCGGGAAGGTGATGGTAGTATCCCACACTCCGTCGGCATTTGCATCATAGAAATCCGTACCGCCCCAGCCATTGAAGCTCCCTGCGAGTCGCACAGATTGGAAGGGTAGAGAAGCAAACTGCATATCACAATGAAACGAAACTGTCACAGGGCTGCTGGTCACATCCGGCAAAGTATAGCTCACCGCAATGTCTGTGGTATCGGGAATATAAAAGCGCTGGTTCGCGCCTTGAATCAACCAGTGCCCAAGCGAATCTTCGAGACCCCATTCAAAGGTATCCGTCAGGCTTGGAACAAGCGGCCAGATAAGCGTAAACTGATGATCTCCGGCTATTGGATCTCCGTGACCTCCGCCGGGGCCGTCATCGTACATTAACTTGTTGCCTCCATTCCAGAAGGAGTCATACTCGTGGTAATTGTTGAAAGAACCCTTGAAGTACACTCGGGTGTAAAGCCCCGATTGATCAATGGCCGTGATCGTGACATCGGCATAGCCCACGCCATTCCAAGAGATCGAGTTGTGAGCCGGATCAATGCTATTGCCCTCGAGGTCCCGAACTCCGGGAAGACAGGTGACAGTGTACGGACTATTCAGGACAAATCCCGGAGGAGCCGCCGACATCCAAACATAGTTGGGTCCATAGCCGCGAAAGCCAATAAAGATCCAACCGGTCTGCGTGTAGTTCCCGGACTGCCTTAAAGCCACGGAATCCATCGGCTCATTAAACATGAGTTCGAGCCCCGTGCGGTCAATCTGACGAATGCCGGTAAGTTGCGGCTGCACCGTATCACCCGGAAAACTCTGAAGGGTGTAAGCCCACTGGCTATGGAAGGTTCCGGCGGTGTTTCCAAAGTCGCTCGGGAAGGTGGTGTCCGCAGGAAGACAGCATGTTCCGCCTACACGATCCCACGTCGGACGCAGCCACATCGAAAGGTTAAGAAGTGTATTCTGCGCGGGACTACCGATTACATTGCGTCGAACCGCGATTTCCGTCCACTGTCCGCCGCCACCGGCATCCGTCGTTATTTCCTGTTGCTGCCAGGCGCCTGCAAACCATCGTTGGAGTCCGGTGAACGAGATGTTCTGGTCGGTGGTGTTCCACTGTGCGACCAAATCATATTCCGGCTTAAACGGCATTCCATAGAGAACACTGTTTGCTCCCCAGCACGCATAGGGTCCGCCGTCTGGTGTACTGCCAATGTCCATCAGCACATGCACGTGCACGCTCTTGGCATCAGTCCAGGGATCAGGCGGACCCCAAAAACCAAAATAGATGAATTGCGCGTCATCCGTGACATACATTCCGCTGTCAAGGTTGAAGGTCAGCGGCTGGCGAAGTGTGGTGCTGTTGTTATCCGGCACACTGCCCCAGCCTGCGTCTTTGATCCCGTCCAGCGTCGGTGTGAACGATGGCACCGCAAGCAAAGCCGTTGCCCAGAACATTCCCACCACGAGACATAAAAAACTCACTCTTTTCATAGTATTCTCCTGCAATTCTGTTTTTTGTGATTACATTTACTGTTAAACGGTCAGATGTTGCATCGTTATAATATACGGCAAAAAACCGTCGGAATAAAGGGATTTCCTCCCTACACACATATTCAAATTATACCTGACCCTCCACCTAAGCTCTTTGAAAATCAGAACTAACATGAAATGACATCCGGCATTTCGGCCAATGCGCGGCAAACGGAGGCATGAGCATCACAAGTGGCACTTATGTTATTCTCAAAGTTGCCTGAGATGCCGATCTTGTTTCCCTCCGTTGACGGGGGGACTAAGGGGGGTTTCGATACCAACTTACTTCCCGCATTGAGCAATCATTACAATCTTCTCTCCCTCTACTTTAGTCGGTTCTGAAAAACAGTTCAAGTATTTTGGGGACAAGGGTTTACAGAGAGGAAGGGATTTCGTATCTTGCAAGAGAGCGTATTTTAGGTCTCAAA
>JAGVEU010000420.1 GCA_020057985.1 Calditrichota bacterium
CCACCGTGAACGTGGCCAGTGGAATTTCCACCGTAATATTCTGAAGATTGTTGCCGCGGGCACGCTTGATGGTGAGCGTTTTTCCATTCCCCGGACGGCGCGCGAGCGGAATAGCAATTGACTCCTTGCCGGAGAGGTATTTTCCGGTAAGGGACTTCTCGTTCTTGATAATCTCATGTGGCGAGCCTGAAGCGACAAGTTCTCCGCCGTGACGGCCGGCTCCCGGGCCAAGATCCACCACATAATCGGCCGCAAGTATCGTATCACGATCATGCTCAACCACCACGACCGTATTGCCAAGGTCGCGCAATCGCGTGAGAGTTTGAATCAGGCGGTCATTGTCTCGATGATGCAGACCAATCGAAGGCTCGTCGAGAATATAGAGCACTCCGGTCAATTGCGAGCCGATCTGAGTAGCGAGCCGAATGCGCTGTGCTTCGCCACCGGAAAGCGAACCTGCCGCTCGATTCAGACTAAGATAGTCAAGACCGACGTTCTTCAGAAACGAAAGACGCTCCCGAACTTCCTTCAGAATCTGTTTAGCGATGATTGTTTCTCTCGCAGATAGCTTAAGATTCTGAAAGAACTCATTGGCAGCTTTGATGG
Organism: Calditrichota bacterium; assembly: GCA_020057985.1. Lineage (GTDB taxonomy): Bacteria > Electryoneota > RPQS01 > RPQS01 > RPQS01 > JAGVEU01. The sequence continues at coordinate 607 of JAGVEU010000420.1, forward strand.
AGAGCTCGGTGATCTCCGAAATGTTCTGTCCTTCGATCAGAATCGCTCGCGCTTCCGGTTTCAGTCGTGTGCCCTTACAATCCGGGCAGGGAATATTGCCCATAAAATCTTCGATCCACTCGCGAATCCCCGCCGAAGACGTCTGACGATAACGACGCATCAGATTGGGAATCACACCCTCCCAAGTTCCACTGCGCTCGAAACGCGTAGAAGTAGACTCGTAGACAAAGTCAATTGTCTTGTTGCCGGAGCCAAAGAGTATGATCTGCTGATGTTGCTGCTTGAGTTTGAACCACGGGACATCAAGCCGGATTCCAAAGTGATTGGCTACCGTGTCAATCATGGTCCAAGTCCAACTGTCGAAACCGGAACCGAACGTCGCCAGCGCCCCTTCTTCAAGCGAGAGTTCGCTGTTCGGCACTACGCGGTTTGGATCAATTTCCATTTTGAAGCCAAGTCCGCTGCACGCGGGGCAGGCGCCGAATGGGCTGTTAAAGGAAAACAGACGCGGCTCGATTTCGCTGATGGAGATGTTGCAGTCCGTACAGGAGAACCGTTCGCTGAAGACCCGCTCTTTGCGATTCTCAATGACGGCGATGAGCAGTCCGCTTGAAAGTCGCAGGGCTGTCTCAACAGAGTCAGTCAATCGCGAGGTCACTCCGTCCTTGATGACGATTCTGTCCACTACCACTTCAATCGTGTGCTTGCGTTTTTTGTCGAGCGTGACCTCTTCATCCAAAGAGCGAATGACGCCGTCCACACGAACGCGAACAAAGCCATCCTTCTGAATGTTCTCAAAAAGTTCGCGATACTCGCCCTTCCGTCCCACAACGAGCGGGGAGAGAAGTTGAATCTTTGTGTCTTTCGGAAGCTGCAGTAGTTGATCTACAATTTCCTGAGCGGTCTGCCGCTGAATGGGTTTGCCGCAATTAGGACAATGAGGATGACCGATGCGTGCGAAGAGGAGGCGAAGATAATCATAAATCTCCGTCACCGTCGCCACGGTCGAGCGGGGATTGCGCACGCCGCTCTTCTGCTCGATGGCAATGGCGGGGGAGAGGCCTTCAATGGAGTCCACATCGGGCTTCTCCATGAGGCCGAGGAACTGCCGGGCATAAGCGGAGAGCGACTCGACATACCTCCTCTGCCCCTCGGCGTATAGAGTATCGAAAGCGAGCGAGGACTTCCCCGAACCGGACAACCCAGTGATCACCACGAGGTTGTTGCGGGGCAGGATAACATCAATGTTTTTAAGATTATGCTCGCGCGCTCCGCAGATGCGGATATGAGGCAGTTCCATGGAGAGTTGAAGTCTAACTATAGCAATTCAATCTACTGAAATTCCCTCAGATAATCAAGAAAACCTGACCTCCTAAGGCAGGTTTGCGGCAATAATTTCCATCGGCAAAAAGTGCTTGACAATCGAGTTTTTATTCCTTATATTGACAGGTCTTTATGAGCATGTACTGTCTAACTTTTGTAAATTCATTGACTTATGAGCATGTTATGACTATGTGATACTTTGGGCTCGATTGGATGTGGACACACTTGTCTGGTACTCTGCTGGAATATCGCTATAGTGCCAACGAGTTGACGGAAAGTATGAAATTGGCAAGGCTGAATCAGGCGCAATCCGTTGTGAGTTCTTAGCGATTTGCAGAGGATGCAAGAAGACGATGCCCATTGAGAATTAGAACGGCTGAAGACGATAGCCAAGAAACTCAGGAGAGGTCACCATGTCAAAGGGTCGAGTTTTTGTCGTAGATGACGAGTATCACATTCGAGATTTCATCAGTGAGACTCTGCGCGGGCGCAATTTTCAGGTAGAGACTTGCAAGGATGCTCCGACCGCGTTGGAGATGATGACCGAGGGCGAGCCGCCCGATCTGGTGATTAGCGACGTGCGCATGCCCAAGATGTCAGGGCTGGCCTTGCTCAAGACCATCAAGGAACGCTTTCCCTCAACGGATGTACTGATGATGACTGCGTATGGCACCATCGAGAACGCGGTGACGGCCATGCGCGATGGTGCCTGCGACTATCTGCAAAAGCCCTTTGCGCCGGACGAATTGCTTATCCGCATTCAGAAGATCTTTGAAATGCGCCGGCTGCGCAAAGAGAATTTCAATCTCAAGCGCGAACTCGGTTCCAAATTCCTGTTTGACAATATTATCGGGGACTCACCGAAGATGATTGCGCTCTTCGAATCACTGGAGATGATTGCCCCATCCAAAGCGACGGTTTTGGTGACCGGAGATAGTGGAACTGGAAAAGAGTTGGTGGCGCGTGCGCTGCATATGAACAGCCCTCGCCGAACCGGTCCGTTCGTCAAGGTGAACTGTGCAGCCATGCCCGAAGCGCTGATGGAGTCGGAACTCTTCGGTCATGAGAAAGGAGCTTTCACGGGGGCGATCAGAACGGTGGAAGGCCGTTTTACACTGGCAAATGGTGGCACGCTGCTCCTCGATGAAATTAGCGAGATGAGTGTGGGAATGCAGGCTAAGCTGCTGCGAGTGTTGCAGGAACGCGAGTTTGAAAAGGTCGGAGGACGCGAGACCATCAAGATTGACGTGCGGATTATTACGACCACGAACCGCGATCTGAAAAAGGAAACTAAAGAAAGTCGTTTTCGCGAGGATCTGTATCATCGCCTGAACGTATGCCCGATTCATCTGCCGACTCTGGCCGAACGCAAGGATGATATTCCACTCTTAGCGAACTATTTTGTCAGCCGCTACGCCAACGAGTACAGCAAGGATCTGCAAGGGATGCACGATCGCGCGATGGAACAGCTCATGCAGTACAATTGGCCGGGTAATGTGCGCGAATTGCAGCACAAGATGGAGCGGGCGGTCATCATGTGCAACGACCCGATGATCTTGCCCAAGCATCTCTTCCTCGATGAACTGGAGAGCCATTCCGTCGTGAGCACGGAGCCAGCGCTCGATGGCAATGCCACACTTCACGACGTAGAGAAAGCTGCCATCTTCCGCGCACTGCAAGCCAACGAGAATAATCGCACCAAGACCGCCGATGCCTTGGGAATTTCGATCCGAACCCTGCGCAACAAACTACGCGAGTATCGGGAAGATGGGATAAACGTGAACTGACAAATTCACGGCTGCGGACGAACCAGAAACGCCTCGACATCGAGGCGTTTCTGTTACTCAGGATTATCTTATTTCCCCCTGTTCACGGGGGATAAAGGGGGGTTAGTGAGGAGAATTTCATTCTCGCAACAGATCCACCCTCGGGCTTGCGCAGGTGACAGTAATGCTCCCTTCCGTGGCGCTCATTACGGCAGGGTCTCGGTCATGATGCACTCTCGAACTTGGAACTCCATGACCCTTGTATCTGCTCGGCGGAGAAGCTCCTCATTGTGCACTTATTTCGGGATATAGTACTTCTCGTAAGTAAGTTGCGATGTTGCTCGCCGAGCCCTGTCCTTACTTGGCAGTACCGTCCTCGGTGCTGCTCCGCGACCCGATGGAATCTGTGATTGCAAATTACTTTCGGAAAGAACTATAAGTCGCGATTGCGGCTTCCGGCCTGATCTCAGACCAGCACCGAGGACGGTGCTGGCTAGTAATTGCTTGGTTTAGCAAGTAACATCGCAACCTACTTTCAAGAAG
>JAGVEU010000107.1 GCA_020057985.1 Calditrichota bacterium
GAGTCGCGCATTGCCGTGCAGATGCATATCGAATCCTCCTGGGGGTTAAGAATAGACCCAATATACGTATAATAACCTAACGTGTCAATACAACTAAGCTATTGTTGGGCCGACGCCACAGGAAAGGCTGCCACATCGAGGGTCGGCTGCAAGCAGACCGACACCGCAGGACAGACTCCACATTCGCGTCATTGGCAAATACACATTTGTTCACTTGATTTATTATGGGCATATGCTTATATTAGGAAAGTAAAAATTCAAACCATTCGGATGAGCAGACCACCCTGTTGCAGAAAAGTAGATCGCTTGCCAAACGCGACATATTTCAAGCCAAGAGGAATCCCCTTGCGGGACTTGGAGGAAGTTGTGTTGACTGTTGATGAGCTGGAGGCGATCCGTCTGGCAGATTTGGAAGGATTCTATCAAGAAGCGGCGGCGGAACAAATGAACGTATCCCGTCAGACCTTTGGAAGAATCATCACTCAAGCACATCGCAAGGTTGCTGAATTCCTGATTGGCGGAAAGGCGCTATTAATCGAAGGAGGAAACTTCACCATGGAAAACTTGAGAACCTTCGCGTGTGATACATGCCAGCACACATGGCAAATACCTTTTGGCACGGGTCGGCCAAAGCACTGCCCGAAATGCGAGAGCGCAGCTATTCACCGCATGGACGGGGGACGCGGCGGTGGCCAAAGGCACGGGAGAAATGCTGGTCGCTGCAAGCGTACGCAGCGGCGAGCACGGCTAAGCGAGACCGCAGTGATTCAGAAACTCCCTAAAGATGAGTGAACCTGATCCACAGGATTTTCGGTCAAGAATCATCGGCATCGTTCGCAGTCAATACTTGACACATGTGGGGACGCCGATTCAGCCAAGCGTGGCGATGAGCTGTCCTGCCGAAATCCATATCTATTCGGAATTCAATGCAGGTCTTTCGGATCTCGAAGGATTCGAACGCCTCTGGATTCTGGCATGGTTGGATCGTGCGAAGCCGTACTGTTTGCGTGTTGTGCCGTACAAAGACACGGTGGAGCGAGGGCTGTTCGCCACACGAGCGCCCAGCCGCCCCAGCCCTATTGGAATATCGTGTGTGAAAATCGTTCGAGTGCGACTTGCCGAGGGAATTATTGACATCGAGAGCATAGATCTGCTTGACGGTACTCCGGTACTGGACATCAAACCCTATATACCGGAATTCGATGCTTTCCCTGCTGCCAAGCACGGTTGGTATGCTCAAAGTGAACAACGCACGACAGCAGACGATCGGTTCGCGTGAGGAAAGCGCTTGGAATCGAATTCTGATCAAACACAAATTGACAAGAACTTAGCGGGCTCAGTCAGTGACTTGCGTGAGACTCCGGTGATCTTGGAGCCGAGTCATCGCACTTGCATCGTCTGTGGTTGCGATAATCACCACGGAATGCGCGTTGACTTCCACGCCCAAGCGGATGGCAGTGTCACGGCATCATTTTCCTGTGGCAACGATTATCAAGGATACCCGCAGACCCTACACGGTGGAATAATCGCTACGTTGCTGGATGGAGCGATGACTCACTGTCTGTTTGCCCGCCGGATTATTGCTGTAACAGCAGAACTTACGGTTCGCTACGTTTTGCCGGTACAGACGTGCCACCCGGCTTCAATTCGTGCATGGATTGTCAAAGCATCACCGCGTTTGCATATTCTGTCGTCGGAACTCGTTCAAGATGGAGAGGTCAGGGCGAAAGCGCAGGCCAAGTTTAGAAACATGAATTCACGGACCGGATTATCCGGTGCTTCGTAATCAACGTGCGTCTTTGAACACACAACCTAAGAAGGAAATAGGACAACATGCGTATTGCCATCCCAACCGACGATGAAAAACAAATTGCTGCTCACACCGGGCGATGCTTAGGGTTCGCCATTTACTCAATTGAAGGCGACCGAACGCAGAAACTTGAATATCGCAGATTCGAGTCCGCACATCATTCCCAAGAACATAGCAGACATGGCGACAACCACGGCGCTCACGATTGCTCGCACGGGCGTCACGGCGACAGCGGGCATTCCCATCATGGATTGCTGGAAGCGGTTCGAGACTGCGGCGTATTTCTGGCCATGGGTATGGGACCACGATTGGTGAATGATCTTCAAGCCCACGGGCTCATGGTTGTTTTCACTCTGGAGCGGGATATTGTCAAGGCCGTGGAAGCTCTGGCTCTTGGACGACTGGTTGAGAATCCAAGCGGCTCTGCCTGCCATCGCCACTGATTTGAAAAGCACACATAAGATCTCAATTCAATGCGAAGGGGAACCCGCCCTGATCATGATGCAAGCAAAGATCACAAAAAAACCCGAAGCGGCGAACTTCGGGTCTGTTAATTTTTTATAGTTTGGCTACTGTTCAGCCGACGCTACGGGAAAGGCTGCCACGTCATCGAAGAAGTAGTCCATCGGATCTACGGGCTGGCCGTTCACGCGAACTTCATAGTGCAGATGCGGCGACGTCGAACGTCCGGTTGATCCCACTTGTCCGATGCGGTGGCCTTTCGAGACGTATTGTCCACTCTGGCATTCGATCTTGTTCAGGTGGCCGTAGGCGGTCTGATAGCCAAAGCCGTGGTCAATCACGACGAAGTTGCCATAGCCATGATAACGACCGGCATATATAACTTGACCTTCTGCCGTAGCCATGACAGCCGTTCCGCGTTCTTGAGGAATATCTACTCCGGGATGAGTGACCACTCTGCGAGTAAACGGATCACGGCGCGGACCGAAACCGGACGACACATAACCACCTTCCAAAGGACGCAGGCTTGGAGTATGACTGACCAACTCCGCATTCGAGGATAACTTCAGGCGAATCTCCTCAAAGCTGGCCATCTGCAAATTGATCTCGCGCTCGATCTTGTCCAGTGTCCAGAAATTTTGCGTCAGTTCCGGATAGTCGGGATCCAGAGCAGGATCTCCCAGACCGCCGCCAATACCCACTTCCTGAACGTCTTTATCCAGCAGCGGGAGACCAGCCGTCAAACGGAGCAGAGCGTCCGTCTGAGTGATACCGGCCATCCGCTTGTTGACGTCATCGAAGCGGTTTTCAAGCATAGACAAACTCTCGCGCAATTTGCGATTGTCTTCCTGAAGCGTGATGTTTTCCTTGGAATTGAGAACGTGACTGGTGAGCAGACCGGCGACGACATTCGTGAGCAGAAAGCAGAAGGCGAGACCGAACAGGGCTGCCCGCACTTTGGCGCGAGTCAGCGTCAGCTCAACCTTCTTGGTAAGGTCGTGGGAGAGAAAAATCAGCTTAAATTTGCGATGGGGCATTGCACCGAATGTTGAAGCGTCAGACTCTTAGTTTGATAAACTGAGGTGGCTTTTGCAAAAGCAAAATCAAGCCGCGAGGTGCTTCTACCTTGCCGGCTATGATACTGTCTAATAAAGGTTTAGGCAGATGTTTGTGATAAAAACGTACGAACTCGTGCGAAGAATGCCACGAGCAGGTAAGTAAAGTTAAACATTGATTACGGATTTGTCAAGGACTTTTTCAGCTATTTTCTCTTACACATCAGTCCACTAAACCCGTGTTATAGCACTGCACATGGCTCCGCCATTGCACCCTATCAGAGACGAAAGTCTACAATTATTCTGAATTTCCGCCCTCGTCAGCTTAGTGGGAATGTGAGCAAGAACCTCCTCCACAGCCGCACCCGCCTCCACTTCCACCCTCGCACTCTCCTGATCCCATGCCTCCACAGCAACCGTAATCGGCAACATGCGATGAATGCGCAGCGAAGGTGGAAAACAATTTAGTAAAGGACTTCGACTTGCCACAGGTCGGGCAGTTCTCGACACGAGAATCTCCGGTGCTTCGAGCGAGAACCTCGAACACCTTCCCGCAATCATTGCATTTGTATTCATAGAGGGGCATGACAGCAGCTATCCTATTCGGTTAAAAAGGTCGGTTCGATCACGACATCAGACTTGACGGACAGGGCTATGAAGCAGTTGGCATGTGACTTTTGAATGAGAGTATTGAATTTTTCTATGTCAATACCTTCTGATACTGTGATGATAGGGTGCAGCGTGACTTTGGTGACACGGTAACGGCGGTCAACAAACTCAAGGAGAGCCTCTGGATTATCGCTGTATGAAACTATTTTGATCCGGGACTTACTGAACACAGCAAGCACAGTCATCATCAGACATGTACCCACGGCAGCCGCAAGAAGTTCCTCCGGGTTGGTGTGTGGAAAATCCTGAGAGGCCTTGCCCGCTGTGCCTCCTGACAGTTCTTGCTGGCTTGGAAATGTAATCCGATGCTGCCGGGAGAAATTATCAAGTTCGAGGGTATTGCCCCTCCACTCGATGTTACAGGAATGAGTAGATGCTTCAGTCATAAACCCTCAGTCTTAAACTAAATATTACAGAACGTTACCAGTTTTCGGATCCCAATATACGGAATCCTCGTGTCCACTGCAAGTGAATGAATGCTCAAACTTGTGAGCACGTCTCAGTATTGCTTAGGGAGAACTCCTTGATGAATGCTAATGATAGCATTATGACAAATTTCCTAAAGTTGTCCTTGACATTTGAGAAAATTTTCTCTAAATTACCCACATTCTGAACAAACTATCAGCGCACTTGGTAGGCCATTTACGAATATAGGTGCCAATTGACCGGAGAGTTGGGGGCTGTCTGTCACAATTTATTAGGCTCATGGTTGTCCAAGTCCGTGTTTTCATCCCGCACTATCAGAGGATTTTCCTATGAACAAGGACGAGCTTGTGAGTGCAATCGCTGCCAAGACGGGGACGACCAAAAGATCTGCTGAAGAAATGCTCAAGGCCGTATTGGACACCATCCGCGATGCAGTGCGTGACGGTGATCGAGTGACTCTGCTCGGATTCGGCTCATTTATTCTTAGGGAGCGTAACGAGCGTATTGGTCGCAATCCGAAAACCGGAAGCGAAATTACCATCCCACGCAGAAAGATGCCCAAATTCGTTCCGAGCAAAGAATTCAAACATCTTGTCGAATAGAATAAATAGCC
>JAGVEU010000140.1 GCA_020057985.1 Calditrichota bacterium
GGCAATGATTCCCCAGGCAAGAATGGAGCCTCCGAAAAGTGACCATCCCACTCTTGGCCCCACAAGGATTCCAGCGCCGATCATCATGGGTGACATGTTGATTCCCATTCGCAAGGCAGCCAAGGATATGCCGAGCACTCCGACAGAAGCCAATCCAAGATCATCGAGTGATAAGTTCTCAAAACGTCCGATGCCCAGCGGTTTGATGCTGTAGAGCATCTTTATTGCTGCGGCACCAATACCTGCATACAGCAGGAAGCGCGCCTTTTTCACGGCTTCGGCGCCGGATGCATACATGGCTTGAATGGTCTCAACGGCAGCGGTCCCCGTTGGGAAGCGGAGTTTTTCGCGGACGACCATCTGCTTACGTAGCGGAATCGCAAAGAAGACTCCCAGAAAAGCAATTGAAATGGCCCAGATCACAAGTTGGTAGTAGGTCAATTGACTACCTGTGCCGGGATTGTTCCGAAAATAAAGTTCAAGCGCGGGAATACAGGCAACAAAACCTCCGGCAGAGGCCATGGTTCCGGCGGCGCTGCCGGCGGTTGCAGTGATCAGGTTTTCCTTTGCTCCATAGGGTCTGCTCAGAAGTCCGGAAAGTCCTCTGAAAATGGCGAATGAAATGACTGCGGCGGTTATGGAGGCTCCGAATGTCCAGCCGATTTTCAGGCCAATGCATACATTCGAGGCTCCAATCAGGGATCCCACGAAGAGACCTGAGATAATAGCGCGGACTGTTAACTCGGAAACGGGTTTTTCTTGTTTCATAGGGCTTTTGGTTGCATCAGTTACAGGGTACGATATTCTTTATATTTTTCGAATTCACTCCGACTCTCCCCCCTTTATCCCCCCGCTTCAGCGGGGGGAAAGATGGCTTCTTGCTACTTTAATAGCTCGACATTGAATTTGGGTTGGTCGGTGAAGTTTGCGGGGTATTCGAGTTCGGAGGTGTAATGGTCACCGTCTCGTTTGATCGTTGGGAAAATAAGTCCGCGTCCGAGTGGAAAATCCGTGGTGCGTTTTTCGACGTCCGGTCGCATGGGATCTGTGAAGCAATATTTCTCGCGCAGAGCCACCGCCTTGTCCTTGGCTCCGGCTGATTTGATATTGCCGATGTCTCCGAGTAATTGCTCCACAATCCTGTCAATATGCTGGAGGTTGATCTGGAATTTTTTCTTGCCATCCTCTGTCACTTCTTCAATGCCACCGTTGGACGTCAGGTAGTGCCACATAATGTTGCGAGCCTTGACGTGCGCCTGTTCCGGAATGAACTTTAGGCCATTGATCATGCTGATGACCATTCCATAGTGACCGGCAGTTGCGGTTTTCTCAGAGATGATCCCTTGCTTGGCGAGACGAGGCATAGCGAACATGCCGAACAATTCAGCACGGGCTTCTTCAAGCGGCGAGTACTCTGCTTCAAGGTAATCTCTGGCTTGTTTGCCTTGATGATCCGGATCCATCATTCCTGTCGTGTGACCCAGCTCATGCAGAGCCGAGTGAATTTGCGTGGCCTCAAACATTTCTTCGCGGAAATCTTCAAAGACTTTGCGCGGAAGAAATTCTTCTGCTTGCAGGTTTCCAGAGAGACTGAAGATGGCTTTGCCGGTATTGCGATAGACCATATTCACCGAACCAATCTGCGACGTGACCCACTCATCGTTGGGCAGCGATTGTGCAATGATGGTCATGGGGCTATTGACATAATCACCGCTCCAGTTGAGCACATCTACAAAGCGAAGATGCGGAAGCTTTGCGGGATCAATCTCCATCTTTCGATGTCTCCAGGGAGCCGTTCTTTCGAGCGTCGGCAGATACTCTGTGAAAGAGTGGAGTAAGGTTTTCGCTGCAGGATCATCTACCATAACCACTCCGGCTGCCGAACCTCGCGCATTCTTCCAGTTGTCGAGATAGACTTCTAATGCCGTGCTGAGAACCACATCAATCGGGCTGCCGTGGCGAATCCACATGTAGTCGGCGATGCGTCGCGATTCGGAAGTTCCGAAGGAAAGCTCCTCGATCTTGCTGTCGAGGTAAACGCGAAACTCGGGATGAGATGTGTGCTCACGCGCGGCTCGCAGGTGTTTGATAACCGGCTGCAGAGCTACGCGGTATTTTTCTTCATTCAGTTGCTTCGTTACCTTGCCACTATCGCGGCTGAAGCTTGCATTCACTATATTGGCATCGTCTCCCAGAGCTTTCCATTCCTCCTCTGTCATGTCCGGCGGATAAAATCCGGCTTTGTCCGACAAAGCAAGCGAATCGAGCAGGAATGGTTCTACGATTTCGTAATCAGCTTTCAGAGATGCATTGCCGGCTTTCTGCACGAGTGATCTCAAGTCATCTTTGGTAAGTCCCGCGAGATGATTCTTGCGCGGTAGAAGAGCAAACGGACTGTTCTGAAGCGTGAGAATAGTCAAGTAGTTCTTCAATGAGATTTGTTGCGCAGGATTGGCCACCTGAATCAAACTTGCAACCGCACGCTTGACACTTGGCATCTTAGGCTCAAACTGATCGCGGTAGATCGGATTCATCAGGTTCACCGCTTCGGAGAGGTGACCGAGCACCTGAATGTCTTTGTCAGAGAAACCCTTCAGTGAAAACTCAACTTTAGTGAGAGCCGCCCGGCGCGCAGGCTCATCATGTTGTTGATAGGGGATGTAAGTAATCTCGGAAGATGTGTTGTTCATGGAACTTGCTCCAAGGGGTGTCTTATGTAGATGAAAGAAAAGGGGGCGGGACTAACGATCTCGCAAAGGGAAGCCACTGAGGGATTTGCCACGCATCGGTAATAAGATAGCACTTTTCAACACGGAGTCAAGGAGGCATAGACTGGCGTGTTGCACTGCCCATAACATTATGTTATTGCAGTGGTTAATTACTATTCTGAGGAGGGTTATCATATAACGCCTAATCCACAACTGCTATAGCGAACTTCAGATAGTCGGTTTCAGGCATGGAAGCAAGCATGGGATGGTCGGGGGACTGTCCACCTTGTGCAAGAATTCGGAGCCGTCTGCCACTCTTGTGCGATGCCTGCCTGAGACATGAGCGCCACTCTTCCCTGCTCACAAGACCGGAGCAACTTGAGGTTGCGAAGATTCCGTCGGGCTTCACATGGCGAAGTGCATTGGCATTTAGATCTGTGTATGCGCGCAGAGCTGCTCCGACTTTGTTGCGATTCTTGGCCAGCGCAGGTGGATCGAGAATCACCACATCGTACTTTTCAGACGTCTCCTTCAACCACGGAAAAATGTCTGCTTTCACGAACTCTGATTGATTCTTCCATCCGTTCTTTTCGGCGATTTCGCTTGCAAGCCCAAGCGCCTTTTCGGATGCGTCCACAAAGGTTGTATGTCCAGCTCCGCTTTGCAGTGCATAGAGTCCAAACGCTCCCGAATAACAGAACAGATCGAGCACCGTTGCATTGCGTCTGACGAATGATTGAAGCAACTTGCGGTTAGCGCGCTGATCGAGGAAGAAACCGGTTTTTTGTCCGCCCATTGCATCCATGAGAAATTGAATGCCCTCTTGCTCAAAGGGATGCAGCCCGTGAAGCTCATCTCTGAGCAAGAATCTCTTCAACTCAAGTCCTTCATACGCGCGCATGGGTGAGTCGAAAGCCAAAACACAGTCGCGAATCTCGAACATCTCGTTCAGCAAGGAAACGGGAGTTCGCCATAGTCTCTCCATTCCTGCAGTGAGAACCTGAATAACAAGAACATCTTGGAAACGATCAATTATCAGCCCCGGCAAGCCATCGGACTCGCTGAAAACGAGCCGATACACTTCATCCGCTGGTCCAAAGACATGTTGACGCAGTGCGAGTGCCGAATCAAGCTGCTGTCTGAAGAAACCCTCGTCTATAGAGGTTTTCTCGAGAGTGAGAAGACGAACAGCAATCAGGCTATGTGGATTCAACGTCCCAATTCCAACGAACTGTTTGCGATGGTCCAAGACCTCGACAAGTGCGCCGGGCTCTTGATTCTGAAAACCATCTTCCAGATCATTGGAGAAAATCCACAGGTGACCAGCACGCACCCGTTTATCAGAGCGAGACTTCAGGTGGACTTTGCCTGAGATGTCGAATGCTTGAGAATCTGATATACTCACCAGAGATGCCATGTATTGGAAACAAGAAAGCCGATCCGTGGATCGGCTTTGGTTGTAGCGGGGGTAGGATTCGAACCTACGACCTTTGGGTTATGAGCCCAACGAGCTACCGGACTGCTCCACCCCGCA
>JAGVEU010000468.1 GCA_020057985.1 Calditrichota bacterium
AGATATTCAAACGCTTCTTCATTGGCCAATGCGATAATCTCCGCAGCAACACCAAAGCTGCGCGGCCCTTCTTGCACCACCATCAGTCGTCCGGTTTTCCGTACTGAGTGCATCACCGTCTCTGTGTCGAGTGGGTAGATTGTCCGCAGATCCACAAGTTCAATCGAGAGGTTATCTTTCGCCGCGTGCTGCATTGCCTGTTGGGTCGGCTTAATCATGGCGCCATAGGCTACGATTGTAAGTTGTGTTCCTTCATGCAGCACCTTGGCCTTGCCGATGGGAATACGATAAAGTCCGTCCGGCACGTCCTGCTTGATGGCGCGATAGATCCGCTTCGGTTCCATAAACATCACCGGATCATTGTCTTCGATGGCGCTGATGAGCAAGCCTTTTGCATCATACGGAGTAGAGGGTATTACCACCTTAAGCCCCGGAATGTGGCCATACAACGCTTCCATGCTTTCGCTGTGCAATTCGAGCGCTTTCACTCCGCCGCCGTAGGGAAAACGAATGACCATCGGTGTCGTTTTTGTGCCACGGGTGCGGTATCTCATGCGCGAAACATGCGAGATAATCTGATTGAAGGCCGGATAGACAAACCCGCAAAACTGCAATTCCGCAACGGGTCTTAATCCTGCTACCGCCATGCCCACCGCCGAGCCGACAATCCCGGATTCCGCGAGCGGCGTATCAAACACGCGCTTCACTCCGTATTTCTTTTGGAGATTTTCGGTTACGCGAAACACTCCGCCTTCCACACCCACGTCCTCGCCGAAACAGAGCACATTCTCGTCATCCGCTAACTTGAGATCCAGCGCATTGTTAATTGCTTGCACCATCGTCATGACTGCCATCTCAGTGTCCCTCCTTCCACTTCAGGAAATTCTCCAGCGCCACTTTCTGCTGTTTGAGCGAGTCCGGCATCTGCTCAAAGACATGGGCAAAGATATGATCGGCATCCGGCAAGGGCATGTTTTCCACTTCCTTGAATGCGACGTCCACTTCCTGGACAATCTTCTCCATGTGTGCCTTTTCCAGATCTTCATTCCACAATCCGCGCGATTCAAGATACGTGCGAAAGCGCAGCAGCGGATCGCGAGGCGCCCAATAGTCCTCTTCCTCTTTCGTGCGATATTTCGTGGGATCATCAGAGGTGGTGTGCGCACCGCGACGATAGGTATAAGCCTCGATTAGGGTCGGGCCTTCACCCGCTCGTCCACGTTTCACGGCTTCTTCCGTAGCGCGATAGACCGCCAGGAAATCATTTCCATCCACTTGAATGCCCGGCATTCCGTAGGCAATTGCTTTCTGGGCAATAGTCTTGGACTTCGTCTGATGCGTACGCGGAACACTGATTGCGTATTGGTTATTGTTGCAGAAGAAAATCACGGGACAGGAAAACACCGCAGCGAAATTTAGGGACTCATTGAAATCACCCTGCGAGGTACCACCATCGCCGAAATAGGCCATCACGACGTCATCACCGCCGCGATACTTGATCGCATAGCCGATTCCCACTGCGTGCGGAAGCTGCGAAGAAATCGGCACGGTGATCGGCATCAGATGCGCGTCTTCAGGAAAAACACTACCAAACTCGCTGCCGCTGTAATAGGTGAAGATGGACTTAATCGTAGCGCCCTTGTGGAGCATTGCAGCCAACTCGCGAAACGCCGGAACCATCCAATCGCGATGTTCGAGCGCAAAAGCGCTGCCTGCCGCCGCCGCTTCCTGTCCCATACAGGGTGGCAATGTGAAGATGCGTCCCTGTCGCTGGTATGAAACCAACCGTAAATCCACAGCCCGCGCTGTTAACATGAGCCGATAGCCTTCCACCATTCGTTCGTCGGAAAGTTGTGGCATCCACTGCGGTGAGACAATCGCTCCGGTGTGATCCATGACCTGAAATTGAGCGCCATTCAGGGGATCAAAAGCCTCGAAAAGAGAGAGTTCCTGACCCACTGCACCGTTTCCGGCGACAGTTTCCTCTCGCTTGGTCTTGGAATGGTCAATCGTTTTCGCCATGCAAGACTCCTTTTATATTCATATTAAACAATAGATTAAGCTGGTGATTGAAGACAACCTTGTCATTTATGAAGTAGATCCTAATATATACACTTTTTGTCCAATTATCAAAGTGAAAAAACACAGGATTTCTACTATCCTCCGAGCAGAGTCATGGAGTTTCGGTGTAGTAGGCGCATAGAGACAGCACCCCTGCCGAAATGTGCGTTCCGGATTTCGGTAGGGTCTGGTCGTGCGCATGCGGTGGAACTCAGTTCGGATGACCCTGCTCGGCGGACGTTTTTCATTTGGATGTCGAATTTCACTCAATCATAAAGCTCACCGACACCACCGCCGTGATCTCTTTTTCGAGCGAGGAGGTATCATTCATTCCATAATCCGAGACCATATTGGAATTCTTGGAAGTGATTTGGAGCACACCCATTCGTGCCGAGCGAACTGGGCCGATGCTGCTGCCGCTGCTCTGGGCAATTTGCTCGGCACGCGCTTTGGCATCTTTCGTGGCCTCCGACAACATGCTTACTTTCAGGTCCGCAAGTTTCGTGTAAAGATATTCCGGCGGATAGGATTCGAATTCCACTCCCTCATTGATGAGTTCGGTGGATTCACGGGAGATCGTGCCGATCTTGTTGACGTCCTTCGATGTGATTTCAATTTGTTGAGAGAGTTCATAGCCGGTAATCACACCCGTTTCCATTCCATTCCGGTATTCCTGCAGCTTGCGAGTCTGAATCGCAGAAACTACCAAGTCCTTTTCGGGAATTCCCTTGGTAGTCAGGTATTTCTTAACCTTTTCCAGATCCGTCTTCAGCGCGTTGTAGGAAGCCTCAAGCGTTTTCGATTGCCGCGAGAACCTGCTTCTCCAGACGATCAGATCCGACGTGATTTCCTTTTTGGCTGACCCCGTGACGGTGATGGTTGCATTGCGATTGGCGACCCTTATCCACGTGGTTGAAATAATCACTGCCACAGCAATCACTCCAACAGCCCAGATCACTGCCGGAATAACGAACGAGCGACGTTTCTCTTCTGACATGATTTATCTCCTTATGCAGAATGACTTTTTAACGAATCGAGATACTCAGACCCTGATATTTCGTGCCGTCGTAGGGATTCTCATAGCCGTACACAACACGATACTTTTCCTGTGCCCACTTGCTTTCGCTGTACTCAACTTCCAGATGATCGGTGAGGAAGTTAATAATCCGGTTTGCGGAAAGCCGGGGTTCCAAACGGCGAACGAGTTTGAATATTCCCCCGGAGCGTATTCCTATTCCTTCAGTCTCATAGCGCCAACCGTTTCCTGCACCTTCATAAGCCCCTCGCCGAAACGAGATCACTTCAAGCAGGCTGATCTCCCAGCCCTTTGTTTTTTCAATCAGTTTGTTGCGCTTGCCGAGAATGAGATCTTTGAAGACATGAATATCACCAAGCGGATTCATCAGATAACGATAGGAATTCTGATCGGGGAAGACCAGACCGTCTTCGCCCTGAATTGCTGCTTCAAGGGACACAACTGCCCATTCTGAATTGTCAGGATTTCGCAGCGTAACGCCAACCGCGAGGCCAAGGGTCATTCGTCCTGTTCGTGCAAGGGGTGATGATTCCAGTGATTCCTCGTACCGTGCCTTGCCAATACTGGTCATGGCATAAGCGATGCGTGGAGTCACAAAAAACGGACTCCAAGACGAATCTATATTCGGTTTGCGAAGCAGATCCATAACGGGAAGTTGAACGACGAGTCCGATGTCATGCGCAATAGCAGTCCCCTTGGAAATCCCATAATGTGCCGCCGTATACTTAGAAGACAAACCGATTCCTGCCTGAACAACACCGTCGTAACCTGCACCCACGCTCACGCCTTTGCTGTTTGCCCATGAGTCTACAGTGCCCAGATATTGATGCTGATCATCGAAATAGGGAATTTCACCATAATCAAAATTGACTTCGTTGTATCCAAGTCCGATTCCAAATGGAAAACTCTGCTTTGCCCAGCGTTCGATTCTCTGTCTGCTTATTCCAAGATTCAGGGCGCGTGAGGAATAGCGATAGTTCGATTCGAACCACATGTTCGGAATCCATTCGGTTCTCTCCGGATAGAATCCCGCCGTCAGCCGATGCTGCTGAGCCATCAGTCCGATTATGCCAGGATTAATCATCGGCGAAAACGGATCATGCACTGCCGACATCATGAGCACGCCTGCCATGCCATTTGCTGCCGGTGACGGCGGCATGTTCAGAAAAGACATCTCGCCATTGGTGTTGTATCCAAGCGCCACTCTGCTCACGGAGAAACTCA
>JAGVEU010000426.1 GCA_020057985.1 Calditrichota bacterium
CGGAGAAATGTTATCTGCAAGCCATTGCGATCTACCGCAAGCAGCGCGGGTCTGAAGACGTCACTGTGGCTGCGTGCCTTCTCAACCTTGGGACACTTTACAATGAACAGGAAAGGTTTGCAGAAGCTGAAAGTCTCTATCTTCAAGCTCAGGCTATTTACGAAAAGGTCTGCGGATTCAATGATCTAAACGTGGCTGACTGTCTGAACAACCTCGGTTCACTTTACAATGACCAGACGCGACATGCCGAAGCGGAACCCTATTACCTGCGCGCGCTCGATATCTATGCAAAAGCGCTCGGCTCGAATCATCCCCGCGTAGCCGCCGCACTCTATAACCTCGGAAATCTATACAATCAGTTGGACAGACGCACCGAGTCGGAAAGTTATCAGATGCGCGCACTTGCCATTCTTGAGAATGCCTTTGGTTTCGATCACCCCGACGTGGCGGGGAGTCTCAGCGCGCTCACTCTGCTTTGCAGAATACAGGAAAGAGCGGATGAAGCCGTAGATTATGCGAAGCGAGCGTACTTGATTCGACGCCGCAATTTTCGCGATGGTTTCGAGGTTCTTTCTGAGAAGTCGGCTTTGCTTTATTGCAGGTTCATGCAAGAGGAAGCGGCAAACTACCTTTCGACACTGCTGGATTTTACCGACCGAATTCCGCAGTGGCAGGAGACGATTGCCGATGTGGCGCTCTCCGTGAAGGGCCAAATATCAGACGGGATATTTGCCCGGCATCGGATTACTGCCGCTCAACCGGACAAAGCCGTAAGCGAACTCGCGGACTCCCTGCGCGCAATCCGCTTCTCGCTTGCGAGTCTCTATATGGACGGGCCGGACACCAAGCATCCGGAAAGATATCGAAAGGAGATCGAAGCGGCAAATGTGGAGAAGGAGAGACTTGAATCCGAACTGGCACGGAAGAGCGCAAGCTACCGGAGAGAACTCGAGCAGTGGGACGTGAGTTCTCAAATAGTGTCCGCACTGCTGCCTCAGAATTCGATTCTGGTCGAATTCATGAGATACAATTACGGCAACAATCAAGGTATCAGTGAGCCACAATACCTCGCACTTGTTCTTGATGGCAATGCCGGGTTGTCGGTGTTTTCTCTGGGGCCGGCAGCGCTGATTGATTCGGCAGTTCAGTGGTATCGCGCTCACTTCCAATACCCGCAGATGGCAACCCTTCAAGACTATGATAAAATCTCAGAAGCGATTTACGACCGTGTGTGGAGACCCTTCGCAGATAAGCTCGCGTCTGCTTCGATGGTTCTTATCGCCACGGATGGAGCGCTCAATCTTGTGTCGTTTGCCGGACTCAAGGATGATGGCGGGAATTATCTTATCGAGAAATATCCGATACACTATCTCGCCTCAAGTCGGGATCTTCTGAGATTAACACAGGATACTCCTTCCGGTGAAGGGTTGTTGATTATCGGCGATCCTGATTACGATGCTTCACGAGCAGTTCGCAAGTCGCCCTCAAACGCTGCGCGAGGAACAGCAATTGCGCCAAGCGTAGGTCTCTTTCGAGCTACTGTTCTTAACACCCTGCACAGGTTTAAGGCGTCGCGGCTTGGCGCCACACGCGGCGAAGTGAAGCGAATTTCAGAACAGTGGAGCCACAATCGCGGGACTGAGTCCATTATTAGCTTTATGGATGCCGAAGCGAGTGAGGAAAATTTTAAGCGTGAGTGCCACAACAAGCGAGTGATTCACTTGGCCACGCACGGATATTTTCTCTCAAATGAGTTGATCGAGACGATTTGCGCAGGCTCAGATCAGGCCGGAGCGGAGAATCCATTGCTGTTGTCAGGCTTACTCTTGGCTGGGGCAAATCAGCATGGCAAAAAAACGAACAGGCCGGGCAGTGAAGACGGCATCCTGTCCGCAGAGGAGGTCGCCGGGCTGAATCTGGAAGGGACACAATTAGTTGTTCTTTCCGCTTGTGAAACCGGTCTCGGCGAACTGAAATCCGGTGAGGGAGCCTACGGATTACGCCGCGCTTTTCAAATGGCCGGCGCAAGAACGGTGATCAGCGCGCTCTGGCCTGTCGCTGACCTTGAGACAGCCAAGCTCATGGAAAAGCTCTACGGATCGAGTAACACCAATCTGGCGGAAACCATGCGATTCGTTGCCCTTGAGCGACTTCAAGAACTCAGAGCGAGCGGCCAGTCGGACCACCCAGCGAACTGGGCAGGATTCATTGCGATCGGAGGCTGGCAAATGCGCTAGAGAGTTCTGCTTAACCGATCCTCTGTAAGGAATGTGTTGCCGCAAGTAAGAGGTTGCTACTGGTCATTTCAAAGCCGCTGTTCTTGCTCAACATACAGTTATAGCCATTCTCGAAAGCAAGTTGGGATGCCGATCTTGTCTCCCTCCGTTTACGGGGGGACTAAGGGGGGTTTTTGATGACAACTTACTTTCGAGAACCACTATACGATGCAGACCTGCACCGGATCCAGCGCCCCAAGCGCTTTGCGGGTCATGGCCATACGAACCGGCTCATTCTGCCACGGACTCGTATGCAAGAACTGCTGGATCGCCTGCGAATTGCCATCCCGAAACCGCGACGCAACACCCGTCACGGTCTTGCGCTCGGCATCACCCAGCAACCCATGAACATACTGCGAGCCCCACTGATGCCGCTCGCTCCGTCCCAAGGGCGCTAAAAGGTCAGCCAAAAAGATCCAGCCGCTCCGCGACCGCGCGTAACTCTCTGGCTTTCATGTCCGACAATATAACAACGGCCGAACTCATTGTCAAATGCGCCTAACAAAGTAGTACTACTATGCCCTCTACTGACTTCTACGGCGCGGTCAGAGTGCCTTGCAACACCCTCACAGTCCTGAAGCCAAGACACGCCGCAGATCTTCCTCCCCCGGGGTAAGTTCAATGGCCTCCACCGCACACCTGCCAGATCTACAGCGACGACCCTTGATGGATAGAGACTTCGCAGTCACTGGCCTGCTCGTCTGATGGAGACTGCCTTCTATCCGGTTTCTGTTCGTCAAGTCGCTGCTTTGCTACACGCTTCCTTCAGACGCCGCCTTGCGGCGACGCCCTTGCGCTTCGCTAGCACTTCAGCTGCATCAGCCTGTGTAGAGGACTTCAACCTCCAAACTGCTAAACACGTCCGGCGCACAACCGGGAACTCTTTCATTGACTTGGAATGGTACGGAGTCAGGCAAGAGAGCGAATCCGGAAGCGGAGTTTCGTCCACAGAGAGCCAAGGCATCACATATTCCGGCTGCAAGATCACTGGCATCCGATTGTGAATCTCGGCCATGAGTTCGTTGGGCTCCGTGGTAATAATCGTGGGCGAGACGATCTCTGTCCTGTCCAGCATCTTCCACTGCTCCCACAATCCTGCCAGTGAGAAGACCACGCGTGCATTCATTATAATCTGACACAATCTATCAGGTTAAGTGGTGTTTAGCATTGACCATTGACTCTTGATAGTCATATCTGTATATTCTTGTTCAGACACAAAACCAACTCTCTGCTTTCTGAATCCCTCCTTGCGCTGGCCGACAGTGCGCTATCTTTCCCTTGATGATTCGGATTCGCAGAATACGTTGTATTGAAAAATACGACGGCCGCCACTTTGTATAATTAAGAATAACAAGTCACGGAAAAGCATACAAGCCTTCACCAAAGGAATACCATGCGGTTATTGCATTTGTTTGCCTCTATATCTGTTGCGCTTTGCTGCTTAGGCCAAAGCGGTTTGTGCCATGCTCAGGGCTGGCGCGCACTTTGCGCTCAGGCCGATTCGCTCTCGAAAACACATCAAGCGGATTCAGCAATAGTGATCGCCCAAATGGCGCTGGACAGTGCGCGAGCATCCTGCGGTGCGGCCGACACGTCTTTGGCATCAGCGCTCACCACTCTCGCGAATTGTTTCTACCGCAACAATAGCTTCGATCAAGCAGAGTCCCCATACAGGGAAGCCCATGCCATACGCAAAGGCGCTCTGGGTTCAAACAATGCACTGGTTGCAAACAGCATGAATGAATTGGGAAATACGTACTCGCAACTCGGGAGGTTTGCTGAAGCCGAGTCGCTCTACCAGAGTACTTTGTCCATTCGCGAGGAAGTTTTTGGGTTAGTTCATGCTGAGGTGGCAGCTGTCTGCAACAATCTTGGATTACTCTACCGCATGATTGGAAAATATGATGAGTGTGAAGCTATCCTCCAGCGCAGCCTTGGCATTGATACAGCTCTCTTTGGATGGCAGCACGCAGATGTAGCAATGGTTCTGGATAACCTTGGGGGGCTTTATCTTGACCTCGGACGATACGCCGAAGCTGAGAATCAGATGCAACGCGCACTGGAAATTCTTGAAAACCAAACTCCACCTAACCACAAAGTTCTTGTGAGGGAATTGAACAACCTTGGGACAGTCTATAGTGTTGAGGGAAGGAACTCAGAAGCGGAAATGCTTTACAAGCGATCGTTGGATATTATTGAAAGGCAGTTGGGAAAATGGGAACCCGAGTTGGCATATGGTCTCTATGGACTTGCCACGCTTTATATGGTAGAAGGTAAACCTACTGAGGCCGAACCGATGATCAGACGCGCGCAGGAAATTTGGGAGCGGGCAAATGGACACGATTTCCCCGATGTCGCAAATTGCCTCAGTGCACTTGGGATCATCAGCGTCTGGCAAGCGCGTTTTGCGGATGCCGAGACCTATAGTAAAGAAGCGCTGGAAATTCGGATAACTGTGCTTGGCAAGGAGCACCCTGATGTCGCCTATAGTCACGTCGAATTAGGCAATATCTACCTCGAATTGAATCGTACGGACAAAGCGGAGGCTCTCATTAAGACATCGTTAGAGATTCGACGAGCGGCGCTCGGTGATGAGCATCCTGATGTGGCAAACTCATATCACACATTGGGCCAGCTCTACGCAAAAAAGCGGTACTATCCGGAAGCTGAGGCAGCTTTTCAAAATGCAGTTTCCATTTTTGAAAAGGTTTTTGGTTCGGATCATCAATTGGTGGCAAGCAGCCTCGCTCAATTCGGGCGATTATATTTCGATTGGAGGCGATTTCCAGAAGCGGACTCCCTCTTGCGCCGGGCACTTTCTATTCAAGAAAACGCCTACGGACCGAATCATCCGGAAGTGGCCGAGACGGTAACCTATTTGGCTGATCTTTTGATGGATTCAGGGCGTTGGGACGAGGCCAGAATCTTGTACGAACGAGCTTACGATATTCGCCGCAAAAACTTTCGGGATGGCTCAGAAGCGCTTTCAGAGCATAATGTGCTCACCTACTCAGTATTCGCGCGCGATGCAGCGTCTAAGTATGTATCCGTTATGATGAACTGCCCGGCGGGAACTCTGCGAGATGATGCGGAACTCTCGCGCACGATTTTTTCTTCCAAGGGACAAGTCACCGATGGGATATTCGCCCGACGCAGAACGTTGCAGCAGAAAACGGACGTTTTCTCACCGCTCCTGGCGGATTCGCTTCGAGCTGCGCGCACACACTTGGCAAATCTGTACGTGAAGGGCAGTGATCAAGATCACCCGGAGGTCTATCACGCGGCAGTTGAGTTTGCGAACACGGAGAAGAACCGTTTAGAAGCTGAACTGGCACGCGAAAGTGCAGACTTCCGCCGCGAGTTGGAACTGTGGGACGTTTCGCCGCGGACTTTACAAGCAGAATTACCTGACAATACTGCACTAATAGAGTACTGTCGGTATGACCGCTCGTTGGAGGGGCATGATGCGATTCCGCAATATTTGGCAGTCGTGCTGCCGAAGCGCGGTGTGCCTGCGATTATTGACTTGGGTTCGGCCGGTGCGATTGACTCGATGGTGAACTGGTACCGATCCTTGTTACAGGCACGTTCCACCGTCAGGGCAAATGATTACCAAGACATCGCGCAGCGACTCTATGCGACGATCTGGAAACCGCTGGAACCCTACATTGACGGAGAGATGACGGTATTCATTGCCGCCGACGGAGCGTTGTCCTTTCTGTCTTTTGCGGGGCTGATGGATGACCGGCGCTCCTACTTGATTGAGCGACATCCGCTGCACTACCTCTCGACAGGCCGTGACTTGCTCCGGCTGAAGGAGAACAGCCCTTCCGGATCCGGTCTCCTCGCCATGGGTGATCCGGATTTCGATGCTTCGGCTGAGAAACGAGCCGAAGCGGAGTCGGAAACCATCGCTTTAGATCCCCTTCATTCTTCGAATCGTCTGCGCAATGTGCTTTCGGATTGTCGAGCATTACGCGAGCGAAAGGTATCGCAACTGCCGGGGACACGGTTTGAGGTAGAACGAATCGCTCAGGTCTGGAAGCAGGTTAACTCGCAGCCAATTGTGTTGCTGGAAGGAGCGCAAGCGAGCGAGGAGGGCTTTGAGCGCGAGAGCGTCGGGAAGCGTGTGATTCATCTTGCGACGCACGGCTACTCGCTATCCGGAGAGTGCGGCGCTGATAATTTTCATCGTAGCGCGGACAATACGAAAATATTCGTCAGCGCCAATCCGCTCCTGTTGTCCGGACTTTTCCTTGCGGGAGCCAATCAGCATGAGGAGAGTGGTTCGGGGAGCGAAAGCGAAGATGGGATAGTCACGGCAGAGGAAGTAGCCGGAATGAACCTGAGCGGAACCCGATTGGTGGTCATGTCGGGATGCGAGACAGGGCTGGGCGAGATCAAACCCGGCGAAGGAGTCTTTGGGTTGCGTCGAGCGTTTCATATCGCAGGAGCGCGAACTGTAATCAGCGCGCTTTGGCCAGTATCGGACACAGAAACGGTGGACATGATGACTCGCTTGTATGAACGGGCAGACGATAACATTCCCTTGCTCATGCAAACATTGGCTACTGAAAAAATCCGCGAATTGCGCGCATCGGGCAAGCCCGATATTCCTACTGACTGGGGAGCATTTATTGCTGAGGGTGACTGGAGGGGGAGGTAGGGAAAAATCGAAAACTGAAAACTGAAAATCCGAAATCCGAAATGCTGAAAGGGGATCATACATATAGTGGTTCCTGAAGTCTCGATCGGATTCCGGCGGCGTGAGGACACACCGCTCGGCGAACCCTTTTCTCGTGTTTGTTTTGTGAGCCTCTGCCATCTTAACTTCTTTTGTGCAGGAATTTTATTGCCTTTTTTTCCTTGCCGAGCGTGGCGTCCTCACCCCGCCGAAATTTAGCGTCTAATCATAGAATTATCATACATGCCAAGACATTCTGACAAAATCGTTGACTGGGAAGACCTGTTGCGCCGCACCAAGTCGGGAGACGAGGAGGCACGCGAAAAATTATTTCTATGCCTCCGTGAAAGATTGCGACGATTGGCAAGATCTATATTATGGAGCTGGTCAGATGCGGATATTGATGACCTGATTCATGATACGTTAGAGGTGATTCATAATAAATTGGCGCTAATAGAATCAAGACCGCAGGCTTTTGCAGGTCGAACCATGCAACACAAAATCTGGGCTGCCCTGCAAAAGAAGAAGATTCCGCGATCCAAAAAAACCAAAGAGGAAGGTGAGTCCTCCTTTCCGATTGACCGAGTGATCCCGCTTTCGTTGATGGGAGATTTGGCCGGAGACTCAACCATCGAAGCTCAAGTCATTCAGGGAGACCTGATTAAACACATTCAGAATGCTGTTGCGAAATTGGGGAAATTCTGCCAGCAGTTTTTTTGTTATGCCATCGAGAACGAGGATGCCGCTGACGCTTTCAAGGACCTATCTGATCGGTACCCTAACTTAAGTCGTTCCGCTTTCGACACAAAGGTCTTTCGCTGCCGCCATGAACTCAAGGCAAAATTGAGTGAAGTACTAAAGGACACAAACCGCACATGAGCGAATGCACAGATACTAATCTTGGTCGCTTGATTGCACAATACGAACTGAGGATGCTGTCCGCTGAGCAAGCCGCGAGCTTTGTGGAACACGCCATGGAATGCGATTACTGTCTCTCGCAGCTTGAACAGATGGCGCCGATTTTCCATGTTGTCCTGAATTCAAGAGCGGAGATTGCTGCCGGACTTCTGTGTCGTGGAATCAGCCTCGCTACGCTTCTGCCGAATGACGAGGGAAAAACATCCTTGACTCAAAAAGCGAAACAGGCAACCGGTCTTTCCGATCGAATGATACAGTGGCTGAATCACTTAGCGAAGCCGCGCATATTTGTGCCGGCGTTTGCTGTCGTAGCCCTCCTGTTTCTGTGGTGGCCAAATGCTTTTCATGCTCCTAATCCGTACCTCGCCAGTCTCTCCTTTGAGAAATTGGATTATGATCCGGATCAAATGCGAGCTTCGGCGGAAACATCGGAGTGGTTCGATCGCGGTATGGAAGCCTACCAACAGAATGATTTTGCAGAAGCTGTGAAAGACTTGAGAAAAGCAGTCAAACAAATTCCCAACGATGGAGCAGCCTGGATGTTTTTGGGCATTAGCTGTTATCTAAACCATCAGCCGAGTCAAGCCATTGCCACGCTGTTGAGGGCAGACTCGCTCGCTACGGGTTATCCGCAGTCTCAAATCCGCTTGTATCTGGCACAGGCATTTCTTCTGGACAACCAACCGCACAAGGCAACGCCTCTGCTTGAAGGGATTGTCAGCCAGAACCTCGGTGACGTCGAGCGTGCTAAATCCCTACTCACGAAGGTTCGCTCAGTGGAAAAGTAGGAATTTAGGCCCGTGTCTCCAAAATCTGAAATGCTGAAACACGGACGATGAATGCCGGCAACCACTCGATGGTCATCCTGAAAGTCCTCCTGAAGGATCTCTCTGACAACGCTGAAATACTGAAATCGGGATCACCGTGGAAAATGACGGCCTCGAAATAGATTGCTCATGAAAGATTTGGCTCGCTGCTCAGATCAATAGTAGGGAGGCCGTGGGGAGAGCTACTGAGGCGCCTGAACCATGCTAATGTGAAAATCATCTCAACATTACAAATTTTATTTCTAAACGTAAGTACTCAACTTTGGAGATTGGTATCATGAAAGGCCTCACATTATTTTCAAGTTACCCTTAGCAACACTACTGATTGCAGCAGTGGATTCCATTCGAATCAAGCGACCTCAATGAACAAGAGTCTCCTTTGATTTATTGACCGGAATCCATTCCCCAAATTTCACAACCAACGAAACAAACAAGTCGTAAAATACTGGGAGAGAAAAACCATGGTTACAAGGAAACGTTTCATGCTAATTGCCGTTCTTTGGGTAACGGCTTTGGTGATTGGTCTTATGACAACGTCAACTCGAGTGTATGCACAGGATACACTCTGGTTTCAAGGGTTTGAGAATCCGAATTGGGTGGACACTTGGAGTGCTGAAGCAGGTGTTTGGGATGGGGGCGTTCCAACAAGTGGGCCTAATAGTGCACACACAGGTAATAATTGCGCTGCTACTGTTTTGGGTGGCGATTATCCTGAAGTATGCGAAAGTCGTTTTATCAGACATGCCACTTTTGTGGTACCACCCGCGCTGCAAAATCCACGGTTGCGTTTTTATCATTGGTATAGCATTGGGGCTGGGGACACAGGTCGTGTGCAGATCAGGGTTGGAAGCGGTGCGTGGCAATCGATTTCAGGGAATTATATAGGGACGAGCGGCGCGTGGACTAGACCAAGCTTGGATCTGTCATCGTATTCGGGATTGGCAGTACAAATTGGATTCTATTTTAAGGCGACAGATGCAGGGTATGGCTATGATGGTGGAGCGGGCTGGTACGTAGACGACATTGAAGTAGTGACTGGTCCGATGGTCTTTAACAGTCCGGAAGATTGGGAATCGGGAATTGGGGATTGGTATTCAAGTACAGGTGAATGGGAAGTGGGACATCCGACGAGTGGACCGGATAGCGCTCATACGGGACAGAGGTGTGCAGCGACGATTCTAAGAGGTAACTATGACGAAGTCGCAAGTTCCCGATTAATCAGTCCGAACTATACGGTTCCACCTGCATCGCAGAATCCACGGCTGCGTTTTTATCATTGGTATAGCTTTGGGGCTGGGGACTCAGGGCGGGTTCAGATTAGCGTTAGTGGAGGCGCGTGGCAGACGATTTCGGGGAATTTTATTGGGACAAGCGGAGCGTGGACTACGCCAAGCTTGGATCTGTCATCGTATGCTGGAATGAC
>JAGVEU010000331.1 GCA_020057985.1 Calditrichota bacterium
AGCTTTTGTTCGACATCAGCTGCATAGAAATTGATTACATCCATTGCATCAGGATCTTCAAGTCCATCCACGCCGCCCATGTTAGCAGGAATTTCTGCGCAGTAGTTGCTTTGTGCATTCGACGCAATGAAACTTGAGCAGGTGAAATACCATGCGGACTGGTAGGAGCCGAGATAGTCTTCAAGATCCGCTTTAGCGATGGTCAAACCAAATGAATGACTTCCCGGATCATAGTTAACTGTAACCGCTGGTCCTGTTAGAGTAAGATCTCCATTCGGATGAATTCGATTGTGGATTGCGGGAATAAACAAGGAACTCGCAGGATTTAGAATCAGCAATGTGACCCCCCCATTGGAGAGATTGGGAACATTGATCTCACCGCCAAATCCCGGCATGTCACTCCAGCCGTCTACTGAACTGGAAATTGTGAGCACGGATAGGGTGAAATCCGGATCGGCATCGGCATACCGAACGCTCATCAAGAGCGCATCGCCACTTGCACCCTCAAGCATGGATAGTCGAATCAAATCGAAACGGGAATTGGGAACCGCACTCTGATATTTAACATCATGCGGTGCATCAGCAGAAGCCCAGCCCACTTGCTTGAAAGCAAATCCGAGGTACCGCCTGCCGATGCGTCCGGCAGAATCTGCAGCCGAGATCTCTACGCTGTCATAGGCAACGTTGCTTTGCAATGCATTGAGCGTAAGTCGTGAATTGACCGCATCCCAATTAGCTGTCCAGACTGTTCCGTTGACGCGAGCAACAGGTGTTCCAGAAAGTCCAGGGCCGAGATCACCGGGGCGAACCCGAACCGATACTATGACATTATCACCCTGATTGTATGTCAGATTCTCGCCGGGTTGAATGTCGTAGATCTGTGGCAGCGAATCCGGTGTTAGCAAGATCAGCGAATTGTTAAAACCTCCCGGTGCGTTGAGTGGGTTGTCCGGATCAATCTGCCAGTTATTGCCGTTAATGACAAACTTGTATTCGTTCCTTGCGGCAGGCAAAGCCACTTCGCCCCAGCGGTTGCCGTATTGATCTGTGTTGGACAGAGGCGTAGCCGTCGTGGACCAGCCGTTGAAAGTACCGGCAAGATTCACAGAATTAATGCTGCCGGGAACGATGCTTGCAAATGCTGAGCGAGGATCATAGCGGAAGATACGGTGCGTCATTACCACCGGCGGTGGCGCGCTCAGGAGAATATCCCAGTTCTGGTTGTCGTGATTGTCCCAGTTTGTGCCGTCTGTTATGACGTAGTGAATGGACAGAGTACTGTCATTGGTATGGATGACAATTTGGAATAGTCCTCCACCCAGCGCGGTCATCGGACTGCGAGCGGCAACTCCTTGCAAGATAGTTCCCGGAGGCCAAATGGACTGTGGAGGAGCCTGCCAATTTCCGTGTCCCTGTTCATTGATTCCCCAATGCAGAATAACGGAGGTTGCGCCATCGGGAAGCGTCCCCGGAATACAGTCATAGAAAATAGTGATGACGTCTCCCGGTTCGGCATCTTCAGGCGTCCACCATGAAGCGATTCCGGGTTGGACAAAATGCATAATCCAATTGTTGCCGGAGTTATTATCCCAGTTGCTCCCACCATCGGTAAAGACAAAGGCAATATCATGCACGGACGTATCGAAGTCAATGACAACGCTCCACACAGTATCTGCGCCGCGCGACATCGGGCTTTGCACTGCAACATTGTCCGTATGCAAGTGAGAACCGGCAGGCCAAATGGGTTGCGGCGGAGTGCTCCAATTTCCGGTTTGCGGATCGAAAACGCCCCAGTGCAACCACATCGTGCTTATACTTGGTCCAAGTGACCCGATACGCGAGTCATAGCGAATAGTGACCACATCGCCGACACGAGGAGCTGCCGGTTGCCAACTCACGGGCTGGCCAAGCGCTGCCGTTGCGAACAGCATTAGCAGAAGGATTGATAAGCGAGGTTTCGTTGTCATGTGTATTCTCGTTATAGTGGTTCCCGAAAGTAAGTTGGCATCAGGAACCCCCTTAGTCCCCCTACTAAAGTAGGGGGAGATAAGAGCGGCATCGCAACTTACTTTCGAGAGTGGCTATAGTAAGCCGGTTCACAGAAACTGACGCAAACCCCCTTTGTCCCCCTACTGAAGTATGGGGAGAGAGGAAGAGATGCCTTCGTCGTGTCATTTGCGTAGACTGAAGAGGCGCGATTGGTTACGCGCCCCCTCAGTCGGAGTAATTGCGAGTAATCTACTGGCGACTATTTCAACAGCAACATCTTGCGGGTTGCATTGAAGGAGCCGGCCTCAAGGCGATAGAAGTAAACGCCTGATGCGAGTTGAGATCCGTCAAACGCGATGCTGTGAGATCCTGCGCCAAACTTCCCGTAAGAAAGAGTTGTCACTTCTCTTCCGTTCAGATTGAAAACACGAAGCTGCACCAGATCATCCTTCGGGAGGTTGAAACTGATGGTCGTCGTGGGATTAAACGGATTGGGGAAGTTCTGGTCCAGACGGTAGATGTTCGGTTGAACGGCTGGATGCTCAGGTGCGTCGGCAAGCAGACAATCCCAGTGAATGAAGAGCGTGTCGGGTGATCCCCAGCAATCGGACGGAATCATGAATGTGCCTTGACTCTCATCGAGGGTTACTGAGTGATTACGGGCAAAGCCAGCCTCGGCATCGAGCATGTTGCAGCCAAATTTGTAGATCAGCACGCGGGGCGCTCCGGCGAGGAACAGAATATCACGACTCCACACGGTGTCATTTGCAGCCACGTCACCGTTGATACCGTTGTCGTTCATCTGGTGATCCGGTCCAAAATTACCCCACGGCCAGTTGTTGAAGAAACCGGCCGCCTGAATACTCTCCACCGCGAAAATCGTATCGCCCGACTGAACATCAAAGACGAATCCTTGTTCAAGAAGTCTGCCATAGAGGGGACGGACATCCACTTGAAAAACGACATGCAGATCACTGACAATGATGTCATCGGGACCGACATCGCTGAAGTAGGGCGTTTCGGGAATAATCTCACCGAAGTCATTCCCATTGGGTGGCGGTAGATTGTCCGGTTCGTCTCCCGTTGGAGTAAATGTGCGGTTGTCCGCAATACTTTCCCAGCGGCCATTATTGGGATCGCCATTGGGCAGTATAACAAACTTGTAAGGTTGCGGTGAGCCTTGCGGTAGTCCTGTGAACTGAATCCAAAGCGAGTATATTCCCGGATTTCCCGTTTCTTCAATCAGTCGGATTGCTCCTCCCCAATTGCCGAGATTCGGGTGTGCGCCGCGAACGACTACCCAGTCCACGTCAGGATCGAAAGTCCCGCTGAGATCCTGCACGGTCATGTTCACTCGGAAGAGGACTTCAACATCGGCCGTGGCAGCCGAGGATTCATTGTTGAAGAATACTTCCGGCAACACGAGTGGAGTTGCGCCGACAGTTGCGGTGCGATTGTCAACACCTTCCCAGACATCCGTTCCGGCGGTGTCCATCACAAACTTGTATTCGATGCCGCCGGCCGGGATGTCCCAGGTTCCTGTGTAGAGCAGACCGGCGCCCTCGGTCAACCGATTGTTGTAGCCTGCCCATCCGTTAAAGCTCCCTCGAACGAAAACGCTGTCTCGTGTTGGTACAAAGCGACCCAGTTGCTGTTGCACGCTCATGTTGACCTGAAAGGTGACATTCGTCGCCAGAGCGACACTTGTCACGAGCATGATGGCCAGTGCGGCGGTGGCCATATTGCGAGTAATGCGATCCATGGATTTCCTCCTCTTGTTCTTCGGTTTATGTTAAGCCCTTGCAGACAAGCATGGGGCTTGGTGTGGATTTGTTTTGCGCTATCGGATTCCGGCAGGGTTGCGACCAGCACCGAGGACGGTGCTGGCTAGTGCCGTTTCAAGAAAGGTTGACTCGAATGTCTCTATGTCGCGCGGTTGGTTTTTGGGGTAGCTGATTTCGATACGCGACATAGGTCAGAATGGCG
>JAGVEU010000352.1 GCA_020057985.1 Calditrichota bacterium
CGAAACCCGAACCGACAACCACCTCGCAGCCGGATACCGCCGTTAAATCTGCCGAGAAGCCTGTGCCGCAGCCTGTGGCACCCACAACCTCAGTTGTGAAGAGCGAAGCCACGGTGGACAGCTCCGGATTGTTTGCGGACACGTTCCAATATATTGAGGACTATGTTCAGATTGAGACACCGTTGTTTCTCATGAGCATCGGCTCCAACGGTCAAGTCAGCGGCTATACACTGAAAAAATACAAACACACAACGGGCGAGCCGGTTGAACTGCACAAGAAGGCAGGCGGAGCATCTCCCGTGATTGGAACTCCGGATTTCGATTTCGGGGATCGCGTGCATACCAGCCTGAAGAACATGCATTTTGCGGTCAGCCGTCCGCGCCTGTTTGTTCCCGCCGGAACCGATTCCATTGTGCTGAAAGCGGGCAAACCCGGTGCGCAAGAGATTATCCTCACTTACGTTTTCCATGCGGACAAATACGGATTTGATCTGGATCTCAAGACCAGTGGCCTGCGCCCTCCTGAAACTGGCGAGTATCAGGCAAAATGGCTGGGCGGAGTGCCGATTACCGAGCCGGTCCCCGAGCGCGATCTTGAATTTGCGTCCTCTTACGCCCGTGTCGGTGATGATCTAACCGATTTGAATGTGAGCAGTGACACGAAAAAAGAGTTCACCGCCACCGGCCAATCCTTCTTTGTGGCGGCGCGCACCAAGTACTTTATCGCCGCACTGATTCCGCACGAGCCCTCTGCCGGAGCCGAACTCGTAGGCCGTAACGAAAATCCCAAGTCTGCCAATAAAGACTCTCAACACTACTACAATTTGACTCTGCGTGAGGCGTGGGGGCAAAGTGCGCAGGGACGCTGGACAGTCTATTGGGGCCCGATCAAAATCGAAAACCTCAAGGCCTCCGGAGTCGGACTCGAGGAAACTATGAACTGGGGTTGGAAGATCATCAAGCCAATCTCCAAGCTGATTCTATGGTCCCTGACGGCCATTCACAGCGTCATTTCCAATTACGGGATTGTGATTGTACTCTTCAGCATTCTGGTGAAAGTCGTGCTTTGGCCGTTGACGCGCAAGTCGCAGGTGTCCATGAAGAAAATGGCCGCACTGCAACCGGAGATCAAAGCCCTGCGCGAGGTTCATGCCAAGAATCCGCAGGCCATGAATCAAGCAATGATGGCGCTTTACAAAGAGCGTGGCGTCAATCCGGCCTCGGGCTGCATTCCCATGCTTCTGCAAATGCCCATTTTGTATTCGCTCTTTATTGTCTTCCGCTCCACCATCGAGTTCCGGCAGGCACCGTTCATGCTCTGGATGACGGATCTAAGCCAACCGGATATCGTGTATGATTTAGGGTTTTCGATTCCGCTCTATGGTACAGGCGTGTGCATTCTGCCGCTGATTATGGGAGCCACGCAGTTCATTATGAGCAAGCGCAGCACCACCGACCCGAACCAGAAGATGATGATCTACATCATGCCCGTCTTCATGACCCTGATCTTCAACAGCTTCCCCTCCGGCCTGACCCTGTACTATACTCTCTTCAATGTTTGGGCGATCGTCGAGCAGAACCTGATTAAAGTCCCGGACGTTTCAACGGGCGCGGTAATGATGGAGGAGCCGAAGAAAAGGAAATGGAAGAAATGAAACGGGGTAGAGGAGGAAATTGCGGAACGGTTGTATCGCGAAAGTGAGAATCTTACAATAAAAACATGGAAGAAGTTCTAAAGATTCTTAATCAGCTCAAGGCTCTGGGACTGATTGGTGACTATGCCATTGGTGGGGGAGTAGCCACGATACTTAACTCGCGCGAGTTCTCTACAAAGGACCTGGACGTGTTTACGACATTGCCTAAGTCTGGCGGGCTTGTTGACTTGGGTCCAGTCTGGCGATATCTTCAGGAGAAGGAGAGAGCCGAGCCAATGGGCCAGTTCATCGCGGTCAAAGGAATCCCGATAGACTTCGTGGACCCGCGTCCAGGAAGTATTGAAGAGGAAGCCTTGCGCAATCCGGAAATTCGCACCATTTATGGAATGCCGGTTTCCGTGTTTAGACCGGAATACCTAATCGCGATCTACCTGAACATTCATCGTCCTGGAGATGCTGGTAAGATGGAGTATCTTTGGGCTTATGGGAACGTGGACAGAGAGCGACTCGACTCCATCATTAAGAAATACGGATTGGAGAAGCAATGGCAGAACTTTCGCACGATGAATACTTGAACCGATTGTTCAGGGCGAAAGAGGAGAACCGCAAACAAGCAATAGCAGCCCCTGACGAAGAGAAGCTGGAGGCTTGGGTGCGCTTACTCCAGTTTGTGAATGAAGTCAAGGCCGGGAAAAACAGCAGTCCTTCGAAGAAGTGGCCGCGAGAAGGAGGGGAGTGATATGTTATTTCGCAAAAGCCCTTCTTCTTGAAAGAGGTCTATGGAAGAAATGACAAGGGAATTATCCGAGCAGGTCAGCAGATCGGTCCCCACAGAAACACAGAAGACCAACTCCCTAATCCTCTCAAAGCTGCATGAAAAGCGCATCATCACGAGCGAACAATAAGATCCCCAGAGATCCGCTTGACCCCTCTGTGTTTGCCACCGAGAGGACGGCCGCCGCGCGCCTTGCCCACTGGATTGAAGAAGAAATCGCGGCGAAACAATTGGGACTTGGCAAGGCGGATGTGGACACATCGGGCACAGACAAATTATCTCCCGACATTGTGCTTTTTGAATCCCCTCGCAGTCAAAAACCCATCCTTGTTATTGAAGCAAAGTTGCCTCACTTTGATGTGTTCAATTTGGATTTGCGAGAGAAGGCTTGTAAAGAGGCGCGGCGACGGAAAGCGCGCTACTTTGCAATCACAAACTTCAGAACCCTTGTCTGGTTCAGCACGAACCGTGTATACGAGAATAGGTTTGAGGAAGAACAGATTGTCGGCCACTATACGCTCTCGGAAGTCAAAGACTTAAACGAGTATGATCAAGCGGTGTTTCGAGTTCCGACTAAGGAAGCGCTGGCAACGTTTCTGGTCGAACTTGAGGCGGTCTACACCAAGAAACGTCCGGAGCCACGC
>JAGVEU010000059.1 GCA_020057985.1 Calditrichota bacterium
CTGAAGGTCCTCCTGAAGGATCACTGAAAGTTGGTCCGAAGGAATTTGTTGACTCATGCTATCGCACTCTCAGTGATTCCTGACTTCGTCAGGACAGGCTCTTCACTTCGTTCAGGATGACAAAAGGGGCGGAGTTCAGGATGACAGATATTTTTTGAATAATCGGACGGGCGCACTGCTGTGCGCCCCCACAAGAAACACAAACTGCAAAACATAAAAGGAGCAACGAAATGAAAGCGCGATTTGGATCTGCTCTGTGGTTAGTCATGTTGTGTATAACCGTCGCGGAACACGCCGATCCCCGGCGATGGGGTGAAGAAGGCATTCCCGTTCGGCTGGGCAGTCATGTCAACTGGCCGCGAGTAGCAGCCCGCGACGCACAAGGTTACGCCATTGTGGTTTGGTCAGACATGCGCACCGGCATCCCTAATGTCTATGCGCAGCTCATCAGTCCGCAGGGCGTGCCGCTGTGGGACGATGAAGGCATCGCGGTGGCAGCCTATCCAGCGATTCAAGCCAAGCCCGCAGTGGTCGCGGTGGAAGACGGCTGGATTGTGGCATGGGCCGATTGCCGTGTGGATGTGACCTACGAGGGCTATTATGGCGGGGACGTCTGGGCGCAGAAACTGACTTATGCAGGTCAACGCATGTGGCCGGATAATGACTATACCGGCGTGTGCGTGGACGCATTTCCCGGCTCTGTTTCAGATCTGTTCGTTGTGCACGACAATCAAGGCGGCGCAATTTTCGCATGGGCCGATGACCGTACGAACAACACTGACATTCGGGCGCAGCGTGTGGATGCTTTCGGCGTTGTGGCTTGGCCTTCGGTTCTGAATGTCACAGACGTTCCATATTGGCAGGCTGGGATTTCCGCAGACGGTGATGGCAGTGGAAACATGCTGCTGGCCTGGCAGGATCAACGAACGGTAAACGATCGGTATATCTACGCCGCTAAAATCACATCTGACGGTCAAGTCCCGTGGGGCAGTAATGGAATCTGTGTGTCCTGTCTTCCTGGATACATGAGTTCGGTCTCCCTTTGCAGCGATGGCAACGGAGGCTGCTACGTGGCTTGGCATTTCGAGAACATCATCGCCGACATCATGGTACAACGTCTTAACGGCAACGGGCAGCCCTACTGGACAGTCAATGGAATTGTGCTCTGCAATGCAAGCTACGACCAGCGAGATGTAGAAATCGAGCTAAGCGAAACAAACGGCACACCGGACGGATGCATTGCCGTTTGGGAAGATATGCGTGTGAACGGTGGGATCATCGAAATCTATGCCCAGAAAGTTTCACCGGACGGGCAAATGCTCTGGACTACCAATGGTGTGAAAACTATTGGTGACGCCGGTCCGAATGGAACTGGGGCGCCACGCGTGAAACCTCGTTGCAGTTCCGATCGTGCCGGTGGGATGATCTGCACATGGACGGACACCCGCGCGGCTTTGAATTGGTATCAGTCCGATGTCTATGCGCAGCAAGTGAGTTCGACCGGCACATTGAACTGGCAAGAAGATGGAATGCCGGTTAATGCCGATGATGGGGAGCAGTACTTTCCAGTGATTATGCCTGATAACAATGACGGAGTGTTTGTGTTCTGGTCGGATATCCGTGCAGGACTCGGTGGCATCCGCCTGCAACGATTAGACATTCCCACCGGAAATCCCACGCTAACGCCTGAAGGTGTAGAGATCGTGGCGGGCATAGTTGATGATGCCTATGATGTCTGTTCCATCCCCATGACTCCCGGCCGAGTCGCAATGATTTGGCGCGATTACCGAAATAACGGTTCCGTGCTTTACTATCAGATTATTGACACCGCAGGGAACATGGAAAGAGTGCTACATGGCGAGCCGCTCATTACAGACAACAGCGGATATCCATGGTTTCAGCAATCTGCTGCACGCCTCTGCAGTGACGGAGCCAACGGATTTTTTGTTGTTTTTCGGGATTTGCGCACGGGGATTTGGCTGATACGTGCCGCGCATGTGGATGTTTCCGGAAACGTGGTTTCCGATCCGGCTGGAGTTGTCGTTGCGGCTGCAGACATGGATCAGCTTGATCCTTATCTTTGCCCCGATGGAGCGGGAGGCCGCTATATAGTCTGGGAAGGTTGGACTACTGACTGGACCATAGATCTCTGGATCATGCGCATGACTCCTGACCTTCAACCAGCATGGGGCGCTCCGGTGCGTTTGATGGATACACAGGACGATGATGTCTTGAGCGGGCTTGTCTTGAGTTCTGAAGGTTGCTGTATTGCGGTTTGGAGATCAGGGAATCTTACAGAGTTTGACATCTCTTCAGCCCGCATTTGTCCGGATGGAACCGTCAGTTGGAATCAAGTCGTGTGCGATGCGGAGAACAATCAAGAGTCACCTGTGATCATTGCTGATGGACAGGGCGGAGCTTATTTTGCATGGGCGGACACCCGTGATCCCGCTCAAAACAAGGACATCTACGCCCAGCATCTCACATCTACCGGAGCCGAAAGTTGGACTCACAATGGACTTCTGGTAGTGAGTATGGCCATGTCGCAGAATATGCCAACGCTCAGTCTGGATAGCCAGAGGAATCTCTATGTGGTGTGGGAAGACTATCGAAGCACTCAACAGCTCGATCTCTACATGCAGAAGATTACTCCGGAAGGTGCGTTGCGCTGGCTTGAAACCGGCAAGCCGTTGTGCCTCGCTGCACAAGACCAATATTATGTTAAACTCGCCTCCGATCAGACGGACGGCTTGTTTGCTGTATGGCTGGATCAGCGCGATCTCACTTCTATGCACGCCTACGGCACACATATTGATTCCACCGGCGAGCCGGT
Source organism: Calditrichota bacterium (assembly GCA_020057985.1). Classification (GTDB taxonomy): domain Bacteria; phylum Electryoneota; class RPQS01; order RPQS01; family RPQS01; genus JAGVEU01. Next base: position 2,834 of record JAGVEU010000059.1, read on the forward strand.
CGGGGATCCCTATTGGGTCGCGGAAAGCGGTGGGCAAGTCAGCGAAGGACGTCTGTTGTGGCCCGGCACCGGCAACATTGCAGCAGACGGAACCGGAGGATACGTAATACCAATTAACGAGTTGCGTAAATTCGAACCGGCTAACGATGTTTTCTATAACGAAATCTATGCCCAGCGAATTTTCGATGGCTTCGGAGTAGCGGATGCAAGCGTCAAACCGAACACTCGGCCGACTCACTATGCTCTAAATCAAAACTATCCCAACCCGTTTAACCCCACAACGGAGATTTCATTTGATCTGCCTCGCGATGGAAGCGTAAGCCTAAAGGTCTTTGATATTCTGGGCAGAGAAGTCGCAACTCTTGTCCATCGAAAGCTCGCGGCAGGCAAACATCATGCAGCATTCGATGCGACGAGTTTGCCTTCTGGAATCTATATTTATCGCCTACAAGCTGGTGAATTCTCGCAGAGCCGGAAAATGGTAGTCATCAAATAAGGATGAGGGATGAAGGATACAAGCGCCAAATAGCTGTCATCCTGAAGGTCCTCCTGAAGGATCACTGAAAGTTGGTCCAAATGAATTCGCAGACTCATGCTATCGCACTCTCAGTGATCCTTCACTACGTTCAGGATGACAAAAGGGGCGGAGGACCTTGTTCAAGATGACAAAGGCTCGCCGAGAGTTCGATACCAAACAGAATCACGGGCGCACTGCAGTGTGCCCCTACAGAAAACACAAACTGCAAACAAAAAGGAGCATTGAAATGAAAACGAGATTTGGATCTGCTCTGTGGGTAGTCATGTTGTGTATAGCAGTCGCGGGATTTGCCGATCCCCGGCGATGGGATCCACAGGGAATTCCCGTGCGGCAAGGCATTCACATCAATTGGCAGCAACACACCGCCGCCCGCGACGCAGATGGCAATGTGCTGGTGGTGTGGACCGACATGCGCACCGGTTATTGCATGTTATACGCACAACTTCTTAGCTCAACCGGAGAGCCGCAGTGGCAGGAAAGCGGAATCGTGGTGGTGGGTCCGCCTGCCAGACTGATTGATCCCACCGAAAGCCCTGATCCGGCGGCGGTGGCAGTGGAAGGAGGCTGGATCGTGACTTGGATTGACTATCGTGCGGACACAACCGGAGGCGACGTCTGGGCGCAGAAACTCGATTACAGCGGCCAACGCTTGTGGACAGCAAACAACACCACAGGAGTCTGCCTCGACGCGCACGA
>JAGVEU010000058.1 GCA_020057985.1 Calditrichota bacterium
ACGTTTAAGATCGGCCATCTGCCTTTGCCTGTCGTTCATTTCGTCGAGCAGTTTCGCGACTGCCGCCTTGTCAGCTTCGGGATCTTTCGAAAGGTCATCGAGCTTTCCATGTCTATCATGCTGCTCACGCTGCAGTTGTTCAATTTGCTTGTGATGTTGCTTTAGGCGCGGGAAGAATTTCTCAGCCTGATCCGGAGTGAGATCCAGTTCATTGGCAAACTTGCCGATAATTACGGTCTCGATTCGTTCGCGGCGCGGCCCGTCAGGAGGACCGGGTTGAGCCATAAGCACAGCTACCTCCACAATCAGGAGGATAACAAATGCGGCTAACATGCCGATTGATGGTAGTTTATGATTCCTGTTCATAGGTAGTTTAGAAGAAGTTCATTAACTCGACATTTCCCAGTACAACATCAAGATCCGACGGATACAGAGCGAGCAACTGATCGGTCAGAGGAAGTTCGGAGTTGTCTTTAACATAAATATTTGTAATCTCTTGCGAAACACCAAGGAACTCCGCAAGCGAATCTGGATCCAATTGCCCCTCAGTATCAGTGAGCACATCCTGAAGCTGGATCTCGTCCAGCCGCGCAAGCATCTCCGGATTGCCAAGACTATAGTGTTGTCCCGATCCAGTAATCCCGCCCGAGAGCACCACAAAGAACAAGACCGCGCACACAGAAGCCGCAATACCGACCAGCTTCCAACTGCCAAGATAGCCAGTAACTGAAGCTCTTCCTGTATCGAGCTTCGCCCGTAACGTAGTCAGAAACTCAACGTCGCTCGATTGAGGCACTCCGAAAAGCAGTGTCTCATCGAGCTTGGACATCTCGGTGTTAAACGCCCGTAATTCGGACACTTCCGAGTCCTTGCTTGAGAGAATATCTATCTCCTTAAACTCCTCAGAAGTAAGTATCGAATTCGGCTCCAGCAGTTTCTCTATGATCTCTTCGCGTGTCATTTTTCTCAAATTCCCCTCATTTTAGTGGAAAAACAAGAACTTATTCCGAAATAATGAAATCTGCTCATTTCGACCGCCGAGCAGGGTTAAGTCCTCGCAACCCTGCCGCAATCTGAAACCGCAAATTGAGCGATTCCGGAATTTTGAACTTTGGACTCGCTTTTCACTCTCTCACAGAAAGATCAGTTGACGATCAGATTCCGGCAGGGTTGCGAGGACTTAACCCTGCTCGGCGAGTCATCTCCCCCCACTTTAGTGGGGGGACAAGGGGGTTCTTCACTCCTTCCCATGCACATACGGCCCCAATTTCTTCTTCAGTTTCTGTATAGCCTGAAAGTAGTTTGCCTTGATGGTCCCCACATCCCGATCCATGATCTCGGCAATCTGCGCATGTGGCAACTCCCGAAAATGTCTGAGGATAAAGACCGCTCGTTGCTTCTCAGGTAACTCAGATATCGCTTTTCGTGCCTTTGCTGAAAACTCTTTTAGTTCCGCAGGTTCATCGGCTGACATGCGCGATGGCATGGTGGCCTCAACCGCTTCTAAACTAAAAAATGACCTGACTTTGCGTCCACGAAGGTGGTTCAGACAGAGGTTAACCGTGATGCGATAAATCCAGGTATAAACCGCCGAATCCCCTCGAAAGTCCTTCAGTGAGCCGTAGACCTTAATAAAGGCCTCTTGGGTCATGTCCTCGGCATCGTCAGTGCTACCCAACATTCCGACAGCCAGGAGGAAGATGCCTCGTCTATGCCTAAGTACAAGCTCATTGAATGCTCGTTCGCTGCCTCCTTGGAACTCGCGCACAAGAGCCAAATCATCTTGTTCACCGGAAGTCGCTCTGTTAGTGGGACACACAGAGTGGGAAATGGTTTAATCGCCGTGAGAATTTACTTGAAAGCCGATGCAATGGTGAAACGATTCAGGAAGCCAATCTCGCCCTCGGAAGTCAAGGCATAATTTATAGTTATGCCTTTAATATGCAAGCCCAAGCCCCCCGAAAATCCGGCCAGCGCATCGCGGTCGAGGCCAACCCTCTGATCAATTCCAATGGTGCTATAGCCAAGTCTTGCCTGAATCAGCGGTGAAAAAGTGAACTCAAGGCCTCCCGCTCCCAAGGCTCCCTCCGCCGCCGTGTACTCTCCACTCAGCGCAAACCGAACCGGCAAATGCTCGAGCGGCACAGACATTCCCAGCCGATAAGTAGTGGGCAGATCATCCTTGTGTTTGAGGAATGCGGAGGTGGCGAAGCCCACATTGTAGATTCCCGCCGCCATGTCCCAGTTCAGATAGCCTGTGTGATATAAGACCCCAAAGTCCGCTGCCAGTGCGCTTGCCGAGTATGCATCAATGGTGGAATTCAGGAATTTCAAAGAGACTCCGCCGTCCACGTTTTCCTTCAATTTTCGCGCAATAGAGGCAGTCGCAAGCACATCGGTGGCTCCAAAATCTCCAAGTTTCTGCCCATGCTCATCTGCCCTATCGAACTTGCCGTAGTTGAAATAGGTGACTCCCAGCCCCAGAGTACCCACGTTCCTGACCTGTCTCGCATAGGCCAGATTGCCTGAATACATGTCCAGCACGTGCTTGAAATAGCTGACCGAACCGGTCGGCCTCTGAATATCAGCCAAACCGGCCGGATTGGAAAAGAGGCTGTGCAAATCGCCTCCAACAGAGATTTGGCTCCCCGCCAGCGCACTGCTGCGGGCAAATCCATCCGTCCGGAAAAGTTCGAATCCGGTCGTTCCCGCCGACCGCGCAAAAACAGGCACAGCGGCCAAGAGGAGTCCGAGGAGTATATGACATGTCAATCGCATAAGAATGCTCCGGTATTTCGCATTTCGTATTTCTTGTTGAATCATTGAGATAGCAGTTTTGTTCCAGATCCGATCTCCCTCCATGAGTAGTGGGGGGATCAAGGGGGGTAGTTTCATACGACATAACCGTAGCGCCACATGGATATGCGCTCCAAATCATTCGGATGCTATTCACCGAATTACTAGCCATGACCGTCCCCGGTCATGGTCTTTCGACACACGAATCGTATATTTGCATCGTGCACATCATGAACCGCACGATGCAATCTCCGCCAAGCGGTCAAATCCTCGCGCTGACTGAATCCTTTTTTTCAATTTTCATTTTTCATTTTTCGATTTTATTCTCCGCCGCGACACAATTCCGATTGTGCCCACCACCGAATTACTAACCATGACTGTCCCCGGTCATGGTCTTTCGACACAAGCATGGTACGCGCAGCACCGAGGACGGTGCTGCCTAGCAAAAAAACAATCTCGCCGAAACAAAATTCAGATTGTGCCCGTCATCAAATTACTAGCCATGACCGTCCCCGATCATGGTCATTTACACA
>JAGVEU010000021.1 GCA_020057985.1 Calditrichota bacterium
CCGCCACGGAACGGGCCACGACCGACCAGGGCAACATCCCTTGCAATTGTCGAAACAAAATCATCCCTTGACTCATGGCTTGAATCCTCCGGTTTGTGTCTTTGGGTTGAGAGAACGCAAAGATACACAATTCCGCGAGGATGTCAAGCCCTTTCTTTTCAACTACTTCCACCGCAAAAAACATTGAGACAGTAGTGAAGCGAGTTGGGGGGTTGCACCTACCAGGACTTTGTCATACTGGCAGTAAATCCGATGCGGGCGCGGCAGGTAAGCTGAGATCCTGAACCTGGAGATTGCCAAAATGCGCACTGCTTCTCAAGAGAATACCGGCATTCGTCTGACGCTGACCCCCTTTGTCCCCCTACTGAAGTAGGGGGAGAGAAGATTGTAATGACTATAAGTGCCGAATACACATTCGAATGGATTAGACTATAGCTGTTTCGATAAAGAGAAGACCCGGTCAGAAATGACCGGGTCTTTAGCAATGGAGAAATGAAAACTCTACGGCGAGTCTGAAGAGACAACGCGATAGAACATTTTCAGATTGGAACCGATGGTCCCTGTGTCTGTGAGGCTGGTGCCGCTTGTCGAGCCGACAAACGTCGCAAATGTGCCATTCGGGTCAGTGTCGCGGTAGACCTTATAGTACGGCGCACCGACGGAGTTCCAACTGATGGTGACGTCATTGGTGACACCGACACGCCGAATTACGATCTGCGGCGGAACCAGCGAGAAGCCGCTCGCGCGAATCATGCGATTGCCGGGGCGAGCGTTCGTCAGCACAGCATCTTCGCTGTACCACTGCTGGTCACAAGCATCGTAGAAATAGGAAGTGTGCGCGCGAGTGCTGCTGGTGTCCGTTCCAAAGGATTCGGGGTAGTCTCGCGGCTCGGTGTTCATGACGCTCAGATAGAATGCGCTGCTTAGTGAAAGCGGGGCGCCGCCACTGCGGATCACGACTTCCGACCATGCCGGGCCGGTCGGTAATCCGCCAAGAACGTTTCCTGCTGTTCCAGTAGTATCAGACCAGACCACCGTTCCCGGCAATCCGCCCGGGCCATTCGCAAGCAGTACAGCTATGCGGATCGGAACATGAGTCGCATCAGGTCGAGTCGGGCAGACGGCGAATTTCGCAGCACATAGAGCGAATGGAAATATGGTGGGTGTGAACTTCACTGCCCATTGGAAGTCAGGTCCATCCACCCAGTTGTAATTCTCCGCCGAGCCGTCATCGAATGATATCCACGCATTGCACAGGTTACCCGCGTCGAAAGTATAGACACCTGAAGTCGGCGAGAACGTGGAAAGGCTCTGTGCGTCCGTGCAGCGCAGATAGTACTGGTAGTAGCCTTCAGCCAAACTTCCGGTCGTTACTGAGAATTCATCCGGATTTACTGTTGCTGCGAAAGTAGCGGAATCGTAGTTAGCCGCTCCGACCAATTTGTAGAAGAGCTTGGTCGTGAACCCTGTCACGTCATCGGTTACAATTGCCGTAAACAGAATCGGACCTGCCGCGGCATCGGCATGAGGAGTATGCGTGATGACAGGTGGCGTGCCAATCGTGAAGTTTGCGCTTGATGTATCACCTACGCTTGGCAATGCAACTCCTGAGACACGAATGCGCGCGGTTGTTGTCGGTGGCCCGGTGACATCCCAGCCTAACTCGTTGTTGCCATTACTTGCATCGAGGATTTCCCATGTTACGCCTGGGTAGCTGCGGTTTAATTCAACCTTGGCTGCTCCAAGACCGGTGGAATTCCACGATATAGTTTGGATGGAGTTTTGCGGCCATAACTCACCACCATTGGGTGACAGCAGAGAAACGGTAGGCATAAGAATGCTGAGGTTCGCGTTAGATGTATCTCCGATGGTTGGGGTGTTTGCGCTAACCACTCGAATTCGCGCCGTGCTCGAGATGGGGCTTGTGGTTGTCCACAACTGAGCGCCATCATTGGCCGTGCCACTGAACAGTGATTCCCACGTGACACCGGGATAGGTTCTGTTTATTGTAATGTTCACGTTGCCAGAAACGCCTACGCTTGTCCATGTGATGTTGTAAGCTTGTCCCACGTACCAATTTTCGCCGCCGTTCGGAGAACCGACCGTTATGGAAGTGATCAAGGCTCCGGAAGCATCAGTCGTATACATGATGGCCCGTCCGGCAACCAAGGATGCTGAGGCCGTTGATGAATACGTGTTCCAGTAGTGGTAGTCCAGACCAACTGAATGATCGGAATTCTGAATTCCAACGGACGCGTAGTCATTGTCGTTGCTTGTAGAATTCGGTAGGAGATTCACCGTGTTGTATTGCACCTTGATCTTGCCATCGCCTGTCGCAGTAGGCAAGAAGGCCGGATCATAGAGAATGATCTCGAAAATCTCAGACGGCTGTCCTGACTGGTTGCGCAACTTTGCCCGCCACTCCACTACATAGTAGTGATTCGTCGCATCGTAATACGTGTATACGTTGTTGTTGGCGTCCGGTGTGGCAAGATCATCCCAGTAACCGGCGATCTGATAGGGTGGACCGATTGGAGTACCCATGCGGTAGTTGCGGAAATCGTCAATAGTGCTCGTTCCGAGTGCACACCAGCCATTCGTACAAATCGTAAGGCGGTTCGAGATAGATCCATACATCACGAAGTTAAAGGGCAGAATGACAGTTGTGGACAGGTCGGCGTCTTCCGCATTATCAATCAAGTTGAGGGACGTGCCGGGACCGCCTTGTCCGGGAGCGATTTCAATCCACGAATAGGTACATGCGCCGTTGGGAGGAGTTGTTTCCGTATTGTCATAGGCATAGTAGCCATATCCATCGGGTCCGGTTGGGCTGGTGCTCGCGAGCGTGCCGATAGTCAGTGTAAAGTCTACGCTATCCCTGAGTCCGTTGGCATCAGTAATGATAAGCGTCATCGAGGAAACACGACCGTTGAAGGCGCTCGAGCTCACGGTGATGTTGAATGGATCTCCGGAGTTTGTCCCATTCGATCCTGCCGTAATGGTTCCATAGGTTCCGTTGGAATCTCCCACGAAGATCAGTGGATCCAGTGATCGGAGAATGCCAACACCGGTGACCAATGATCGTGCTCCGCTGTTTTGGAAAGTCACAGTTAGGTTTCCTGTTTCGCCCGGATCAATGTTGCCGCCGGGGCCGGAAAAGGCGTTGCTGACATAAGCCACGTTGCCTGCCGATGGTGTGAAATCGAGCCGGACTCGCTGAGCGCCGACTGAAGACGTCAGATCCAAGTACAGAGCTACGGGTTCGTTGTTGAAAACGGCGCTGACATGGATTCTGAACGGCGAAACCGGATAGGCGCTGTCGCCTGGCGCAATATTAGGATAGGTCTTAGAGCCATCTGTAACTTGCACTCCAGGCATGGTAGATGAGAGCACGCCCGAAATTCCTGTGACTGTCGCCGATGTTCCGGCATTGCGAAGTTTGACATTAAGGTCAATGGTCTCACCGGGGTTCAGGATGTGATCGGTGTTGCCGCTGGTTCCGCCCGTGTTGTCGTCATCCACATTCGTGCTCTTCCAAGCGAGAGATGCACTGCTGTTGACGACATTGATCGAATCGAGCTTCGGCACAATATCGTCTTTTGAGACGGTCAACTGCATGTATCCGGTCGTCGTTGTTGTCGCAGGTAGATTAATCTGGCCGGCAGCGTCTGTATAGCCGCGTGAATAGGTTTCGGTTCCTTTCCATAAGCAAACCAGAGCTCCTACGACGGGAGCTGAGCCGGGAGATTTGACCACGCTTATTGAAACGTTGTTTGTGCCGAGATTGATTGTAGATGGGTACGTAGCCGAGATGCTGGAGATGGTCTTCCGCCAGATCGGCACCGCGGCGTCGCCCATCAAGTTTGTCCAACTGCAATAACTCGTGACATCCGAGGAATGAAAACTCCAATAGTTCTTATAAAGCTGCAGTTTCGCGGCCACCAGCGCAGCGCCCTGTTCCTGAATGTCAAGCACATAGAGTCCGTACATAAGCCCGGCATCGAGGATGTTGTTGAACGGCACGTGAGTGCTAAGAGTAGCCACACCGACACATCCGATCGCGCCCTTTGGACTCCCGGCAGTTTGACCTGCGGGGCGCACCCACTCCTCAGACAGAGTATTTCCTTCGTTAAATGATCCGGTTCCACATGTGAACACAGCCACGAATGGGAGCTTATAAGTTGTAGGAACTCCGCTCAAATCCGACGGGTAGAACTCTCCAATCCAGGACATACGATCATTAAAGACAGATATGCCAAGTGCAAGTTGGTTGTTGACGTCTGTCGGGTTGATTGCGCCGGGATAGACGGTCAGAGGACCGGGGTTAATGCCATGGCCAAGCATGATCTGTCTTGTGTACTCCTTGGTTGATTGATTAGACGGGATATAGTCCGTATGCGCAGCGCACCAACCGCGCGTCAGCCATGCGCGGTCGTTCGTGTCCGCAGGAGTCTGATAATTGATCGTCTTGGTTACAAGAGCGTTGAGTTCTGTCAGAGAACGGCTTGGCAGCCGTCCTATGGCAAGGTCGGGAACAGGATCGGGGTTTGGACCACCACTCGGATTCAGGATTCCATAGTAGTTGTCATAAGCCGATCCGTCTGTAACGATACCGTAGGTAGCTCCGCCATCCTCGTCGCCGAGGATGGTTACAAACTCAAGCAGGGCGCCGCTCGAGGTGTAAAGTGCGCTGATATAGTTGCGAATTGCGAGCGCGCTGGTTCCCGTCACTGCCGTAGTTACATAGGCGGCATTCACACCTTTTCTCTTGTAGAAATTGGCCAACCGTTGTCCCTCAGTGTTGATTCCGGCGTCATTGTTTCCAATGACCAGAAAATCTCCGGGGAAGACCGGCAGCGCGTCCAATGAACTGCCATGGAAGTTCTCGAACATCGAGTAGATCTTCTTGAAGGACGGCGTGATCGAAGATGGCGTGAGCAGAATCTCATTCTCGCCGATTCCACCGATGTTCTCCACAAGCACTTCGATGTTGTCGTAGACACGTATTTGCCCTGTGACCGGATTAATCTGTACCGGATAGGTTGTTACTACCACGAACCGGACATCTCTGACCGTGGCCGGATTCGAGATTTCAGCGACATTTTCCGGAAACCATCCGTCACTGCTGTAGATCGAAGAATTCGGCTGCGTGAAGCTTTGCTGAGCGGACCCGCCATCGCCAGTCAGAGCTTGCACAGGGGCTGGATAGATATTGTTCTGCTCAGTATAGGATAAATTGGTGACGATAAGATTGACGTTGCCGGTGTTACCAATCATAATCAGCCTCGTGACGCGAGGAACATCCGGTTCGCCCGGAACAATCGTTGAGCCTTCGCCGCTCATTCTCACAGTAGAGTATGAAGTTCCATTCAGTTCGGTTGATCCGATTTCAAGAGGTGGATCATAGAACCGCAGTCTGACGGCGTCCGGATTAGGATCTATAACCTCAAACGGAATCGGAATTGCTGCTTGCGGTCCCGAAAGGAGATTGAAGTTTGCGGGAAGGTTTTCGGGTGAAGTTAGGAGTTGCGTTGCGAAGCTTGCAGTTGCTGCCGCCAGCAATACGATTGCAAGCCACATCATTAGAAATTGTCTGCTAAACAGTCTACGGCGCTTTTTCATAGTGTCTTTCTCACGTCTAAGTTTGATGCTCGATGCAAATGAACTCGTGCAAATTAATTAATGAATTCGATGGACTCCGGGCGCGGAGTTTGTTTTAGTTGCCGTCCCAACCCACAACCACATAGAATTTGCGAGCGTCCACTGGACCCGCTGAAATGGTAAAGGCGTTGGTTGTTGAAGTGCCTTCAAGATACTCGAACGGACCTGTTGCTATTGTGGAGCTGTAGATCTTGTAATTGAGGTTGGCGTCCGTGTCCCACTTAAGCACAAGCGAAGTCCCCACATAGCGAATCGTGAGACCAGTGGGCACAACAGGCTCAGGCACCGGCGGTTGCGGAGCATAGATGCGCACATCATCTACGTACCAACCTTCACGAGTGGCTCCGGCGTCACTGCCAAAGCGCCAGCGAATTTGGATGTTTTGTCCTGCATAACCCGACAAATCAACTTGTCCGAGAGTCCAGTTCGTGATACTGTCCGAATAGCATGGCACTCCCGGCATAGGACCTGTGAATGGATTACCGCCCCCTGCTATGGTGCGGAAAGTTCTGTTGTAGCCTGCTATAGGAGTTACCTGTGTAAACGCGCCGCCATTTGCAGAAATTTCAAGAACACCCCCATCGTAAGCCGAGTCGGTGTAC
>JAGVEU010000245.1 GCA_020057985.1 Calditrichota bacterium
GAGATAGAGTTGATCTTCGAACTCGTGTGCTTCGCGATTTCGCTAAGTGGTCTTGTGATCCGTGGAATTGCAATTGGGTATGCACAGGCTGGAACATCGGGTCGCAATACAGAAAAACAGATTGCCGACAATCTAAACATAAAGGGTCTGTACTCCGTATGCAGGCATCCCCTCTATCTCGGCAACATTCTGCTTGCACTCGGTGTGATGCTGTTCACCAAGTCATTGATGTTCGCCGCTGCCGGAACATTTGCCTATGTTCTTGTCTACGAACGAATCATTGCTGCCGAAGAGCAGTTTTTGGTTGGAAAATTCGGTGATGCGTACCGTCAATGGACAACACGAACTCCGCTTCTGATTCCGCGATTCACGTTGTGGGTAAAGCCGGGGTTGCCATTCTCACTTAAGATGGCAATACGCGGCGAATTCTACGGCTTCACTGCTCTGGTTGTAACCATGTTCTTGCTGAGCGCACTCAAGGCGTTCACCATTCAACAAGAACTTGCAGCGGACATGTTCTGGCTTTCGTTCGCAGCCATTGCACTTATGCTTTTCTTGACTATGCGCTTCCTCCGCAAGCACACACGATTCCTCGATGTGAAAGAGCGTCGCGAGGAACCACTGCAATAAGACCAATTGCAGTACCATCAGCATGAAAAATCCCCCGACATCATCGGGGGATTCTCAATTTCAGTTGAGGGAAAACTCAGTTTCCTTTTACTACATCCACTTTGATAGTGACAACGACGTCGCGGTGGAGGCGCACGTCAATGTTGTATTCACCGAGATGCTTGATCGGCTCCACGAGTTGGATCTTGCGGCGATCTACCTCGATGTTGCGTTCCTTGATGAGTTCCGCAACGTCGGCACTGGTGACTGAGCCGAACATCCGATCGTCTTCGCCCACGTTCACCATTGCGATCAAACGCATCCCATCGAGTTTCGCGCGCAGATCGCCTGCTTTGCGTCGCTCCTTGAGATCGCGTAGTTGGAGAGTCTTCTTCTCATTCTCCAGCCGCGCAAGACTGGATTTGTTGGCCGGATAGGCAATGCCGCCGGGGATCAAGTAGTTGCGCGCATAGCCCGGCTTGACGGTCACGACGTCCCCGACTTTGCCAAGTGTCTCAAACTCTTTTCTAAGAATTACCTGCATGTTGTCCGTATTATCCTGCTTGATTAAATTCTAAGGTCACGATAGCCAAAGTTGAAATCGTTCTCATGTTTCTCTTTATCGTGTTCGCTCGCCTCGAGATGTTCATGCTCTTCGGCGACCTCGTGATGTTCATAAAGACCATCGTCCTGATGTGTGTCGCGGCGGTTCAAGAACTGGATGCGGCGGGCTTTGATTTCAATAATGTTCCGATTGAAACCGTCTTCCGTTCTTAAACTGCGGCTTTGCAGCTCCCCTTCGACAAGGATGGCGCTGCCTTTCTTGAGGTTCTCGTAGCAGCTTTCGGCCAGTTTATACCAGGCCACCACTCCAATAAAACAAACATCCTCTTTGATCAGACCCGTGTTGTCCTTGAATTTGCGGTTGGAAGCGATGGTGAAATTCGCCACCGGCACTCCGCTGTTTGTGTTTCTAAAGACCGGGTCCTTGATCAAGTTACCAACAATGATGATACTGTTGATATCCGGCATCCGCAGATCAGCCATAGTAGTCTCCCTTACGCATTAACCGGTTCGCTGCCTCTATTTTTGTCCGGCCCGGCGTCGCTGAACATGCGCCGCACCGGCTCACATATAGTTCTTAGGGTATAGGTCTAAGCTCTTCGCTCACGTTCGACGCTGACGCTTCATCAATCACGACGTCCTCTTCCGTCAGGATTACATCAAATTCCTCAACAATGGGCTCCGGCTTCACTTCCAGAGTTTCAGGCGGCGCTTCGATTGCTCCCATCGTCTTTACCGATTCAATGTCAATTTCCGGAGCATGTTTTGATTCCAAAGCCGTGACCAAGTGACGAACCACAGATGGATTGATTCGCATCGAGCGGTCAATTTCGGCAATCTGCGAAGGGGGAGCGTCAAAGACAACCAGAACATAGTAACCGTATTGTTTCGTCCGAATCTCGTACATCAGACGTCGCTTACCCCATCGTTCCCACTTGCGAATAATTCCGCCACCGGCAATTATCAAATCCTGAACCTTGACCAGATTCAGTTCAATCGCCTCGGTCTCCAATGCCGGATCAAAAATTGACACTAACTCGTACGTGCGCATAAATCAGAAATCTCCCTGTGGACTTGTTGTGTCCGGCAGTCTGTTCTCGCCGGAAGGGCTGTTGTTTTTTTCTTTTTTCGTGTTATACATATTCATGGCCGCATCCAGTCCGTTCGCCAAGAAGCACAGGATTGCATCTGCCGCCAATTCAATAGTCTGAGAAACCAATTTCTGTGAACCGGACGGAAATCGAGACAAGACATGCCTTGCGACATCCGCTCCGGGTTCACCGCCTCCCACACCGATTCTAAGTCGAACGAACTCTTCTGTTCCAAGCGTAGCGATGATAGATTGAAGTCCCTTCTGACCTCCTGAGCCGCCCTCCATGCGCAATCGCAGATGGCCAAGCGGTAGATTCACATCATCGCAAATAACCAATAAGTCTGAAGGAGTTAGCCGGTAGAAGCTAAGTGCAGCCGCAACACACGCTCCCGACAGATTCATGAAGGCAAGCGGTTTGAACAGGATCGCTGCCGGCGCTGTGCCGGGAAGGCGAGTTTCCTGCGATTGTGCGACTGGACTGCGCTTGAAAAAAACACCCGCTCGCTTGGACAAGCTCACCAGAACTTCAAAGCCTACATTGTGTGGCGTACCGGCATATTCAGCGCCGGGGTTGCCAAGCCCAACGATCAGAGGCATAGAAAAACCCTCCGATCAGATTACTTCTTCTCTTTCTTCTCTTTCTTCTCTTCTTTCTCTTCCTTCTCTTCGGCTTCCTTCTTCTCGCGAAGTACTTCAGGCTCAGCAGCCGCAGCTTCGGCGACTGGCGCTGCTTCCAATCGCGGCGGAACCACATGCACGACCGTAGAATTGGGATCACCATGAATGGCAATTCCCTCAAACTGAAGGTCACTCAGACGAATCGCGTCGTTGATTCGCAGGCGGGTTACGTCTACTTCGAGGAACGTCGGAAGATCCGTTGGAATACACTCAATTTCCAGTTCCTTCTGAACCATATCAATGGTTCCACCCTCTTTGAGTCCCACCGGAATTCCGATGGCGTGAATCGGAACACGAGCCTTGATTCGCTGACCACGCATCACACCGTAAAGGTCAATGTGAATTACGTCGCCGCGAACCGGATGACGCTGCACCTCACGGATGATGCAGGGCAGGGTCTCACCGTCCAATTCAAGCTGCAATAGTCCGATCTCCTTCTTTAGGAGATGGTTCAGTTGATTGCCCTCAAATTGCAGACAGCGGATCTCATGGGCTTTTGTGTAGTAAACGCCAGGCACCTTGCCTGTGCGGCGAAGTACCTTGTTGGTCATCTTGTTTGGATCCCGCACTTGCGCGGGAAGTCGAACTTCTGCCATTTTTCTTTGTATCTTTTAATGAATAGAAATCTAATGAATCTTGCAGCCACAAGCCTATCCCTGCTCTAAGCTCGGAGAAACGGTATCAAACTCTTTCAAGTCTATCATGGGCTCACGCGGTTGTGAAGAAGGATTATCCAAGAACAAGTCGCTGATGGACTCCTCAAAGTGGATACGCTTTATGGCCTCAGCAAAAAGCTTGGCCGTGGAGAGTTTTCTGATCCTTCTGAACAGATGCTCTTTCGGAGTTGGCAATGTATCGCAGACCCAGAGGCACTTAATGTGACTTGCTTCGATGTGTTCCACGGCTTTGCCCGAAAATACGGGATGCGTAATCGCCGCGTAAATCTCCTTGCCTCCGCGTTCCGCAAGCATCTCCACCGTGGCAACGAATGTCCCGCCGGTATCCACAATGTCATCTACGATCAGACAGTTCTTGTCTTTCACGTCTCCGATCAGGTTCATGGCGATCGCCTTGTTAGCTCGCACGCGATGCTTGTCCACAATCGCGAAGTCGGTCTTCAGGTAGTTGGCATAGAAACGCGCCATCTTGGTCGAGCCAACATCCGGAGCCACTACCACCAGATTCTCGATCGGATTCATGTTCAGCAGATCTACGAATAGACGCGACGCGAAAAGATGATCAAACGGAATGTTGAAGAAGCCCTGAATTTGCGGGGCATGTAAGTCCATCGTCAGAATCCGCTGTGCACCGGCCGCCTCAAGTAAGTCAGCAACCATCCGCGAAGCGATGGATACACGCGGTGCATCCTTGCGATCTTGCCGTGCATAACCGTAATAGGGAATCACCACGGTAATGCGTCTCGCGGAGGCACGTTTAGCCGCATCAATCATGATTAGCAACTCCATCAGATTGTCTGCGGGAGCGCATGTCGGTTGAATCAGAAAAACATCGCTACCGCGAATGTTCTCGTCAAATTGCACCCCGATTTCACCGTCCAAGAACCTGCTGACCTCCACCTTCCCGAGCGTCATGTCAAGATGTTTGGCAATCGCTTCCCCGAGCCCGCGGTGGGTCGTGCCGGTGAAGATCCTGATCTGCTGTTTGGGTGACAAAGGGTCTCGTGCGTTAGTGACTATCTTGCGCTTTGGCGATTTCCGCATGGCTGGGGCGGAAGGACTCGAACCTCCGGATGCCAGGACCAAAACCTGGTGCCTTACCAGCTTGGCTACGCCCCACTCTTCAAGTTCTGATCGGCGGTTGTCTCTTAGACAAATTCCCCGTGGCCCGGCGCGTTGGGGATTTCGGAGGCAACCAAGACGAGATGGCGATACTCGTCCAGAATCCGTGCCTCCAAGTGTTGCCGAAACTCATTGGTAATGGGATGGGCAATGTCCTTATAAGTGCCGTTCTCGAGCTTCCGACTCGGCATGCAAACGAACAAGCCGTCCTTTCCAGCAATTACCTTCAAACCCCGCACGACAAAAACGTCATCAAATGTAATATTTACAAATGCTTTCAGCTTGTCTTCGTCGCGCAGATTGATGTTGACTTCCGTAATCTCCATAGATGTCCTCCTCCTGGTGCCCTTCCTGAGTTACAGCTCCATCACCCAAGAGGCCCGTGCCTCTCGCGAAGTCTAACGAGGACGACCTATTGGCTGACAGAGATATGCTTGACACGGTTTCTCAAGTTGCTGCGCGGCGTGCATCGCCTGAGACCGTTCCTTGAAAATGCCAAAAACACTCGATCCGCTCCCTGCCAGCATCGAAACCACAGCCCCATGTTCCAAGAATGTCTGTTTTATCCTGAAAAGTTCTGAATACTTAGAAAAAACAATGCTCTCAAAGTCATTTCCAAATACTTCAAGCTGGTGAGAGCGAACAGACATACTACACGAGTAAAGAGGCAAGATAACACTTTTCTCTGCGTTTGTCAAGGGAAATCGCCCTGTCCCAAATGCCCATTTTGTACTAACTGAGAATCCCGGCGCAGCAATGACGATCTCCCCCTGAAAATGTCCACGCCGAAGATCCAGAATCTCGCCTCTCCCTGTGCCTTGCGCAAGCCCGCCGTGGATAAAAAATGCGCAATCGGAACCGATATCTGCCGCTAATTCTCGAAGTCTGATGGTTGAAATTCCGATGTTCCATAGCCGATTAAGCCCGATTAATGTAATCGCTGCATTGGATGATCCGCCGCCAAGACCGCCTCCAATCGGAATCCGCTTGTCAAGTAGAACACTTGCATGGCAAGGGACTCCTGCCTCTCTCGACAACAGAGCCGCCGCACGACTTACGAGATTGGAAGCGCCAGAATCAAGATCGGCTCCTCTGACTTCAAGACTCCAATCATGCGCAGGATGAAATTCAATCTTGTCGCAGAGCGAAATCTCCTGAAAAACCGTATTAATCTCATGATAGCCATCCGGGCGCTTGCCCAATATCCGCAGACCGAGATTAATCTTCGCAGGAGAGGAGATGGCGAATCCTCCATCTGCAAGCGTAACCACGTCGGGATAAGTCGGGAAATCGTGAATCGCAGTGGGAACAGACAAGAGCTGGAAATCTACTCGCTGAGAAACCGTGGGGTTACAGTTTCCGTATTAGGTTCTTGGAGCATCAGCTATAGTACTTCTCGGAAGTAGGTTCGATGTTGCTCGCCGAGCCGAATTATTACTAGCCAGCACCGTCCTCGGTGCTGGTCCGCAACCAGGCCGGAATCTGTGATCACACGCACTTTCGGGAAGAACTATATCTTGAAGTAAGTGAAGCCCGCTCTTCCCCCCTTAATCCCCCCACGAAGTGGGGGGAGATATCTTCCCTTTCCCCCACTTCGTGGGGGAAATACAAAGGGGGCAACAAAGGAAAAGCTGGCATAATCCCTGATCTTGCCTCGATATAGATACTAAGTCACTCCTTCATAGCCTTGTTTTACAGGGGCGCGCTTCTTCTTGTCCTTCTTTTTTTCCGATCCGTAGTAGTAATAGTACTGGTAGTAATGGAAGTAGTAGTAGTACGAACCGTAGATCTTCTTGATGTCGAGTGCATTCACCACAATGCCCATCACCTGAGTTCCGACATTGCGGAGCAAGGACACCGCACGCTCGATCTCGCGCTTATTGACATACCCGGAACCGACCACCAGGATCGCTCCGTCCACACGTGTCGCCAGAATGGCAGCATCCGTCACCGCAATTACGGGCGGACTGTCGAGCAGGACGTAATCATACTTCGACCGCGCTTCTCTTAGGAACTCGCGCATTTTCTCCGATGCCACAAGTTCCGATGGATTCGGGGGTATGTCACCCGCCGTAATCACGTCCAGATTGTCTACTTCTGTCTTCTTAATTACGTCGTCGAAGGATAATGAGCCGATTAATACATTTGTCAGTCCATAAGTCTTGTCCATTCGGAAAAAATTGTGTACGGCGGGACGACGCAAGTCGCTGTCCACCAGTAGCACCCGCGACCCTGCCTGAGCAATAGTAATTGCAAGATTCGTGCAGGTAGTAGACTTACCCTCTTTTGATGCGGAGGACGTTATCAACAAGACGCGCTTGGGATTATCAATATCTGCAAACTGAATGTTCGTTCTCAGACTCCGGTAGGCCTCGCTGATCGGAGACTTGGGCGAGAATCGAGTAATCAGTTTCGCTTCTACACGCTCGATGTCCGCTTGCGTAAAACGTTTTCCCTC
>JAGVEU010000006.1 GCA_020057985.1 Calditrichota bacterium
CATTACAGATGGTCGACCTCTCGATCGCCCTCTTTGCCTACTATCGAATCAACGGCAACATGGATGCACTGCCATCACTACATGGTTAACACTCTCCTTTCGGGAACCACTCTATCCTCTCAGCACGGTCGTTGCTAAGTTTGTCACAAACCACCAGTGTCTAATCTCTTGTAAATACAAAACATGTCTCGCAATGCTATCCAAAATTACTGGCACTTTTTCGCTGATAGCTCTTGCAAACGGCCGCTTTTATGCTTAACTTGTAGATATAGAAGTCCGCTTTTCGACGACCTCTTGAAAAAAAACAACTGACCCAGACGGCTCTGACGCCAAAATTAACTCAATGCAAGGAACTGACCTCATGAATCGAATCATGCTCGCGCTCGCTTGTCTTGTTACATTAAGTCAAGCCTATGCCAATCTGCCTGCTTCGCCGACACCCCCCAGCATGCAATTCAAGCTTTCTAAGTCCACCGTGCCAACGGCCACGCCGGCTCCGCTCAACAACGCAGAACTCTACGGCAATGTGCGCGCTGCGACCGGCCATCTTGATCAAGGCGGCGATATCTGCGAGAGCGCTACGGTTATTCCATCTCTGCCATATTGCAACCGTGGCAACACCATCGGGTTTAACGCAAATTATAGCGAATTCGCCAACAATGAAGGTGATTGTCTTCTTTATACCACTGGCCCCGATGTCGTCTATGCCTACACTTCTCTCGTAGCAGAAATGGTGACTGTGTCACTATGCGGATCCAGCTATGATACCGGCGTGCACATTTGGCGGGGCTGTCCGGATTCTGGTGAATCACAACTCGCTAACTGTAATGACGACAATATCGCATGTGGAGGTGCAATCCCTGTACAAAGCTGTTGCAGCTTTTGGGCAATCTCCGGAGCGACCTACTACATCGTCGTTACAGGCTGGTCGGGAGATGCTGGTGCTTACGTTCTGAATGTCAACAACCAGGGTCTTTGCGAGTCCTGTGGTGACGACGATAATTGCCCGCCGCATGACGCAGTCGCGGACCTCTGCACTGATGCGATTCCGCTTGGCGTACCGACCATTCGTCGCATCGGTTCCACGGTTGGTCAGGGCATGGGTATGGGCGAAGCGCCCCGCTGCGATCTTCCCCCCTTCAGATCGCCTTTCGGTGTCTGGTTCACCGTAGTGGGTACCGATCATATGCTTACGGCTTCGACCTGTAATCCCTGCACGGTTGGGTACTGTCGTTCTTGCACGGATTTTAATACCAACCTGCGCATTTTAGAGGGTGAATGTGGCTATTTGTCGTGCGTGGCGAGTAATGATAACTTCGGGTGGGGCGCAGATGGATGCATGCTGAGTGGTTATGGCGAAGCTGTATTGTCCAGGGTCTCTTGGTGTGCCGAAGCAAATGTGACTTACTTTATTGTTATTTCTAGTAGCGACGCCTATAGCCAACAAGGCACTTTTGAACTCAGTCTTTGGGAAGCAGAATACTGTGGCCCATGTACGTGCGACTACCCGAATCAGGACGAGCCCTTTGAACCCGGAAACGACTGCTGCGAGTGTTTACCATTCGTAGATTTCGGCCAAGTCACCTGTGGTGATTCGCTATGCGGCGAAATCGGTCCCACGGATACCGATGTGGACTTCTACTATTTCGAGGTTCCCGGCCCCGGCGCTTCCCGCGTAACAATTGATGTCTTCGGCAACGACACGCCGGGCTGGTGTCCATTCGGAGGAGGCCTCAATCCGTCGGTACAATTGATTGCATTCGGAGGGTGCACTCCAGTCTTGTATGAAGACGAAGACGGGGGCGTGGGAGCCGATAGTCGCCTTGTAATAGACTGTTCAGGACAGGGAGGCTACCTCCTTCGAATCGCGTCTGCTTCGGGTACGTCTGGACCTTATATCATTGCAACATCTTGTGCTCCGTGTTGCGAGAACCAGCCGATCATGCTGGATGCACAGGGTGGGGCTGCGCCTTGGTTTTGGTGCCTGGATTTATGCCCCGGCAATAACACGGTCTGTTTGGGTCCGCTTGCCCCGAACCAGATGCCGATCAGCTCCGTGAATGCCGGCTGCATCTCTGAAATGGCCGGATGCATCACCGAGTGTCTGCCTGCAATATTGGACGTGGTCAGCGGCTGGTATTACAATCAGGCGACTGCCAACTGGTGTTTCGATGTCAATTCCCAAACTCTCGGCTGTTGCTGTCTGTCAATTGACGGAATCCTGCCCGTCCGCTTGATCACTCATGAAGCGATTGTCTCTGATCAAGCGGTTACGCTTCGCTGGGAAACAGCATCCGAAGTTGACAATGACCACTTTGATATCCGGCGCGGCAGCTCTCTGGTCGGCCGTGTGAACGCGAACGGCGGGACTAACGGCGCGACCTACAATTGGACGGAATACAATCTGACAAACGGGACCGAATACACATACTCAGTGTCATCCGTGGATATAAACGGCGCTAGCGAAATTCTCTTCACAATCAACGCGACTCCGTCAATGATGGCCGCAACTGTCACCGAATTTGCACTGTGTCAGAACTATCCGAATCCCTTCAACCCGGAGACTGCGATTCGCTTTGATCTTGCTGAAGCCTCAGCTGTGCAGCTTGTGGTGTTCAACATTGCTGGCCAGCAGGTTGCGGAACTCGTGAACAGCAATCTGCCTTCCGGCGCGCATACGGTAAACTTTGATGCGTCGCATCGGCCCTCGGGTGTTTATCTGTACCGCTTGATAGCTGGATCGTTTTCGTTGCAGAGGAAGATGGTGCTTCTGAAGTAACTCGCTCTTAGAAAAGATAATAGAAACTCATTATAAGGATCTGACCTCATGAATCGAATCACGCTCGCGCTTGTTTTCCTTGTCACGCTCAGTCAAGTCTATGCCAATGTGCCGACTGCCAACATGGCTCCGCTCAATAACTCCGAACTTGTTGCGCAGGCTGAGGCTGAGGAAGCCCTCGCTCAACAACAAAAGACGTCTATTCCCTACATGGTCGCGCATGTCCATGAGGTCGCGCTTTCCCTGAACAACTCCGGTCATTGGGAAACTCTTGCCGACGGTAGCCGCCTGTGGCGCTTGCGGATTTCATCGCCCGGTGCTTTAGCTACGCATATCATCTACGACCGTTGGTGGTTTCCCAAAGGATGTGAGTTACTACTCTCCAACGATGATCGCTCCGAAGTCTATGGACCGTTCACGTCCTCAAATAATTGGTTAGACACCACCAATGTCACGCCGCCAATCAAAGGCGATGCCGTAACTCTTGAGTATCACGTTCCGCCTGATGTGCAAGGCGACGGCCAACTTTCCCTCGCCCGTGTCCTGCACCATTTCCGTGGCGTCTTCGCAGCACGCAATAATCCTCTGGATTCCTACGGCGACAGCGATCCCTGCAATGTCAACATCAATTGCCCGGAGGGTCAACTGTGGAGCAATGAAAAGCATGCCGTAGCGATCTACTGGATGCCCGGCGGTGGGCAGTGCTCCGGCGCGCTCATCAACAACTTGCGCGGCGACGGTATTCCCTACTTCCTTTCGGCGGCGCACTGCTATGAATCCGGCTATGAAACTAACTTCGTCTTCCGCTTCAACTACGAGAGCCCTACCTGCAACAATCAGGACGGTCCCTACAATCAGACCATCTCCAATGCGCAGGTCATTGCGCGTTGGGCCGACACGGATTTCATGCTGCTGCGATTGTCCGCCGAGCCGCCGATCAATTATAACCCCTATTATGCAGGCTGGAAAGCCGATGGCGGAACACCTCAATACGCAGTCGGAATTCACCATCCGCGAGGCGATATCAAGAAAATCTGCGTGGACGCCGATCCGTCCGAGTCCAGTGACTGGAACTTTGAGTACTATGACCGTTACTGGCGTGAAGACTGGGATCTCGGCGGGATGGAGCCGGGTTCATCAGGGTCCCCCCTCTTCGACGTATACCGCTACATCGTCGGTCAGCTCCGCGGCGGCTCAGGTGTTTGTCAAAATACAGGCGGCATTGGGCTGTACGGCAAGCTGTCGGATTCGTATAACGGCTGCGGACAAAATGATTGTCGCCTCAGCAACTGGCTGAATCCCGACAATCAGCAGGTGAATACCTGCCCCCCTTTCCAACCGTCTGGCGCGTCCAACGATGAATGCTACGGCTCGCCGATTATCAACTCACTACCCTTTGAAGCTGACGGCACCACCCAATGGGCTGATAATGAAGCTCCCAACTGCACAAATGACACTTCACCGCAAGTCTGGTATCGCCTGCAACTCTCCGGC
>JAGVEU010000152.1 GCA_020057985.1 Calditrichota bacterium
GACCAATGCAGCATGGGATGTCATGCCGCCGCGCGCAGTCAGAATTCCCTGCGCGGCATCCATACCGCGGATGTCTTCCGGCGAGGTTTCAATGCGCACCAGAATTACTTTCTCACCGCGAAGCGCCCACTCTTCAGCATCACTGGCATGGAAAACGACGCGACCCGATGCAGCTCCCGGACCGGCATTGAGGCCTTTGGCGATTCGCTTGGCTCCTCGCAGTGCTTTCTGATCAAATACTGGCCGCAGCAATTGGTTGAGCATCATCGGCTCAACGCGATCAACGGCGTCTTCCTTTGTGATGAGCCCTTCCTGTACCATCTCCACAGCCATACGAATACCTGCAAGTCCAGTGCGTTTGCCGACCCGGCACTGCAACATCCAGAGCTTCTTGTCCTGAATGGTGAACTCGATGTCCATCATATCACGGTAGTTGGCCTCGAGTTTGTCGCTAATATCGAGGAGTTCTCGATAAGCGACAGGCATTTGCTCTTCGAGCGAAGGATATTTGGATTTGCGCTCGTCTTCGGAAATGTCGTGAGAGCTTGCCCAGGTCTGAGATCCGTAGAGAGTCACCTGTTGCGGAGTTCTGATTCCGGCAACGACGTCTTCACCCTGTGCGTTCATCAAGTATTCACCATAGA
The DNA here is from genome assembly GCA_020057985.1 of Calditrichota bacterium. Lineage (GTDB taxonomy): Bacteria > Electryoneota > RPQS01 > RPQS01 > RPQS01 > JAGVEU01. The sequence continues at coordinate 645 of JAGVEU010000152.1, forward strand.
AGACCTTTTCACCAACTGCGGGATCGCGCGTGAAGGCTACGCCGGTCGCGCAATTGTTGCCAAGGTTGCCGAATACCATCGCCTGAACGTTGACGGCTGTTCCCCACGAATCTGGAATCTTGTTCAGTCGCCGATAGACATTGGCGCGCTCATTCATCCATGAGCCAAAGACTGCTCCGATTGATCCCCACAATTGCTCAACCGGATCCTCAGGAAATGTAATCCCTTTTCGATCCTGAATGATCCGCTTGAATTCTGCCACCAGTTCTTTTAGGTCAGATGCGCTAAGATCTGTATCTTGCCTGACTCCAACTTTCTTTTTCTTGGCAGCCAGCAATGCTTCAAAGGGGTCTTCTTCCTCTTTGGTTTCAGGTTTCAAATCGAGCACGACGTCGCCGTACATAGCAACGAAACGGCGATATGAATCGTAGGCAAAGCGAGGATCTCCGCTTCGTTGAATCAGACCCTCGATGGTCTTGTCATTGATTCCGAGATTAAGAATCGTGTCCATCATGCCCGGCATTGAGGCACGCGCCCCACTGCGGACCGACACCAGCAGCGGATTGTTGACGTCGCCAAACTTGGCTCCGGTTAATTTCTCCAGATATTGAACGGCAGTGTCCACCTCGCCTCGCAGAGACGTAGGATAGGAATTTTCGTGCTCATAATAATAGGTGCAGACTTCGGTTGAAATGGTGAATCCGGGTGGAACAGGAATACCCATCAGATTCATTTCAGCCAGATTCGCACCCTTACCTCCTAATAGCGCTTTCATGTCAGCGCGTCCCTCGGCGGTGCCGTTGCCGAAGGTATATACATACTTCGTCATAATATGGTGTTGCTCCAGTGAAAATTGAATGACTATTTGAGAAGAATTGCTTTTGTGAATTTGAATTCGCCCAGTGTCTCGATACGGAACAGGTAGATACCAGACGCAAACCCATCTCCATCCCATCTCACTTGATGACTACCGGCTGCAAGTGATCCGAGTTTCTGATATGTAACTTCCCTTCCAGTTAGCGTGAAGACTCGCAACCCAACGTCCGTGTTCCATGGCACATCAAATGAAATTGTTACAGATGGATTGAAAGGATTTGGATAGACCGACGCAATGGCAAATGTGACAGGTGAGTAACTCGGTCTGTCTCCTACGCCTACAAGGATCGAATAAACGGCTGTCTTCAAGATCTTGTTGTATGGATCTATCTCAATTGAGGCAGGCCAGCCAGTAAATTGCATTGAGTCGTTCGGGATCATCCAACCCTGTTGTCTGACCGCTTCATTCCACAAGGTAAACTCGCTGGTATCTCCTTCCGTTGAGACAATGCGCACATCAATCGGCATCCGGAATAAAGTGTTCGTCGGTTGATTCTGCTCGATAATCAAGTAAGCGAGTTCCAAATCCAGCACTACATTATACTCCGGATACCTCGTCCCGTACACCCACGGTTGGAAAAACCAATCCAGACTTGAACCGTAGTGCTGTTCGAGTTCGGCTTGCCAGTCTGCCGTAACCGCAGAGGAAAACGCATGTTCCTGACCGAATTCCCGCAGCGAAAGGAAGAAGAGCGAATCCCCCATCAACTCGCGTAGCATGTGCATGACACAAGCGCCCTTTTGGTAGACCGTTGCGCCCCAGTAGTAATCGGGGTCATAGATTGAGTAACTGTCCGATGCGCCGCGAGCAGCCGGATAGAAATCGCCGGTCACGCGATCCATGTATGCGTCACGTCCATGGAGAACCTCCAGACCTACCGCCTCACAGAACGTGGCAAAGCCCTCATTGAGCCACAGGTCACGCCAGTCGCCGCATGTCACCCAATCGCCCCACCATTGATGCGACAGCTCGTGAATTAGTAACCAGTCGTACGCATTGCTTGAGACCACCACTTGATCGTAATGGAAAACACACGTGGCATGTTCCATGTCTCCATTACGAGTCATGGCATAGCCAAATCGCTCAAACGGATACGGGCCAAAGAGAGCTTGAAAGCCGTCGAGCACGGCAGGAACATTGCTGAAGTGAGTCTGCGCTTGCGTGACACGACTTGGATAGACGAAATTCTCGATTCGCGGATTAGACTCACGTTGTGTCATGATGACATAATCTGAGACCGCGACGGAGATCAAATAAGTGGAAACCGGTTGATCGAGACGGTAATGCCAAGTGGTTGTGCTGTCTCCGTTGTTCAGAGTGTCCACGCGAATGCCATTCGAGCAAATCGCACGATTACTCGGCGCACGCAGCCAGGCCTCCCAGAGCACTTTGTCGGTTGGATCAGAGTGACACGGAAACCATGCGTAGTTTGCCGGTGGAGGTTCAAGGTTCAGGCCATCTCCCATGCTCCAAGCGATTTGAGGATGCCAGTTTAGTTGCTGTGCCCAGCGAAAACCGCCCCACGGATCAATAATCGCTGTTGTACCATGGTAGGCAATTCCAAGTTGGAGTGAGTCTCCTAATGGCAACGACGGACTGAGTTCGATTCGGATGCTGTCATGACCAAGTACGGAAAGAGTGGCAATGTAGTTCTCAAGAATCCACACGGAGTCAATCACGAGCGAGTGATTGAAACGGAAGTCAATCTGGTCAAGGGGAATTTCATTAGCCGCGAGTTTGGTCACAGTGTAACCGGAGAGTGCTGCTGCGGTGAGGTTAAAGCTGAGATGGCACTCAAACTTGAGTACATCAAACTGGTGCAGGCTGTCTTCATCAAGTGAACTGGATGGCAGAGCGCGATGCACCCGACCTTCTGTAGAGGACTGCATATCACCCGTTAAGGCACCTATACGAGGTGCTCCAGCAGTAATAGCAGGTAGTATTGCAAGTAAAAATAATAGCTTGAACATCATAAGATGCGCTCCTTTGGGCAGAAATTCACAACTTATTAGTTTACGAAAATCAGAGCAGAATGTCAAGTATAGTTGCAGGGAAAACAATAGGCTGAACATAAGAGACGCTTTTTCGAGGAATCTGCGTGGGTTTAATGTGACTTAGAATTCTCTATTTTACGGTTCCAACGCATGTCAGCATCGCGAAGTGTTGCGCTCGAAATGGATGAAATGGGAATAGTTGCGCTCGGGGAAGATCGCTCGACTGGCATGACTGCCTCAACTTGATAGAAACTCACCGCAAAGTTGACAGCATTCTGGTCTATGAAGAAAGTATCAGCCACGGATGTAATTGCCTTAAAGCCTGAATCCGAATACTGAGATGCGGAGATGATGTAGTGCTTAGCTCCTTGCACAGCAGACCATTGCAGACGAATCTCCGACGCTCGGACAGATATTACAAGACTGCTCACCGAGCATTTAGGCGGCACAAGTTCACCGGATACTATAATATCTCTTATTCTCCAGTACCACTTCCCGAAGAACTCGAATCTCAATCTCACCGAATCGCTGCCTGCCATCCATTGAAGATCAGAGCTGCAGTTTGTACCTTCCTCCGAAATTCCCTCACCGCCAAGGACTTTATCCCACGCAACAAATGGAAATGAAGTTCCGCCGTCAGCGCTGCCAGCTACGCGCGCGAGAATTCCGTTCTCACCGGAAGCCGCTCGCAGGTAGTTCCAGAAGCAGAGTTTTGTCGTTTCTATGCGCGAGCAATCGAACATCTCGGTCGTGTAAGTAATCGGTTCATTCGCGCCACCATGCAGCTCGAGCACGTTCACGCCTTGCGGATACGGCGTTATTGACCATGCGGCAGACTCGCACGGGCTGATGTTCGGTTGCTCTGTTTCGTAAGTCGAGTTGTCGAAGGTCAGATCAAGCGGCGCATCGGGCTGATTGGTTATTGTAATCTGATACTCCGGTGACTCAGATACATTGTACAGCGGCGAATCATCAGTGGCGATAATCAAGTAATATAGCGTGCTTCCAAATGCGGCGCCGGTCATGCTCGCTTGGTAGGAGCCGTCAACGTACACCATGTCCACGCTTTGCACCGGACCATTTGCGCGATGATATTCAAGTTGTACGGATTGGATTCCGCTCGCATCCTGAATATCAGCATTGATCCGGATCGGAGTATTCTGGCGATTGAACTCATGAATTGGAATGTGCTCAATGATGGGAGGGTAGACATCCGCCCGAGACTCAATGTCAAAACAACGCAACATGTCATGGATCAGCCTGACGCGAGTAGATGGGTACTCTCCGTCATTAAGCGATCCAAGCTCAATAGAACATCCAATCGTTCTCCAAATTTCGTTTGCAAAGGCAATGCCCAGAGGATATGGCGCGGCCGGACGGTCATTGTGGAGAATCACTTGCGCTCCTTCCTCAGCCGCGAGTTGATCCACGAAATTGTTCTCGCCAGAGTAGTCAAACTGAAAATCGGCGTACTGTGTTCCGTACTCACCCACAACCGGTCCGGCGTTGGCGGAGCCATCTGTGACGCCGCGGATGTGGAAATAGGGTCTAAGTGCATTTACAGGATCATAAGCCCATACGTCGCCGCCCTCCCAGTAGCACCTGCCACCTCCTTGAAGATATTGGGCAAGGCTATTCGCATTGCTTTGAGGCAATGGAACTGCGTTCGGATAAATCCCGCAGAAGATCCAGATTGAGGTATAGCGGAAAAGATCCTGCGGCAGGATGTTACTGCGTTCGTATTCTATGCCGAGGGAAGTCAGAGCTGCTTCAACACTGGAAACCTGCTGGGGCATGATGTCGAGCACGTACAGGAATACCGGCACTTGACCCACGCGCTGGATGTCCCATCCATCTTGCTCCGGCACATTAAGGGAAAAAACGTGATGATAGAACTCAAAGGCATAGCCTCGCGGTGTGGACGAGCCTGCATTAAGAACAAATGTTGCGCGAACGGATGTCTGCTCTGGAAGCGAAACACATTCGATCAGGGTGTCTCTGCTCGTCAGATATGGCGATGACTGTGTAAGACGAACATTCAGGGGTTGCGAGCGATCCGAACCCGTATTGTCAAACTGCAGAGCGAGAACTAGACGTTCACCGGCCTCAGGTCTTTGATCGCCGTCACCCGAGTCTTCGGTCAAAGTACTTCCTGCATAAACAATTGTCGGGGCATGGAGTACAATTGAGGAAACCATATCCATTGCATCTCCGATGTCAGGAACGACATGCAGACTGAGCAAAACAGAAGTCAAATCTGTGATCGTATCACTGACACTGAAGATGCTCGTATCGGAAATCATTATAGAATCACTGGGCTGCACTGAGGGACAAGACAGCGTGTGGGGCGGAAGACTTAAGCGTGGATCAGAGCAAGTAACAGACATCGTTCCCTCTGAAAACGTCTCGCTTCCAAGATTCTCCAGCATGAATGTGAGTGAACATCGCTCACCACGATCAGCTCGTCCGTCAACGTCTCCCAGAGAATCTACAACTGTCATGCGGCGCAATTGCGGAAATGCTCCCTGATTGGGAACTATCTGAACCGAACCTATGAACACGCTCGAATTGTGTGCTGTCACTGTCAGAGTCAATTGTGCTGGCGATGCAAAACCAAGTGCGAAATACGCCTGACCTGAGGAATTCGACTCCTCCACTTGATAAAATCCGCTATCATCAGACTTCAGACAAACCAATGCACCGCCGAGTGGTTGACCTGCGCGCTGAATCGTAACAATAATCTGTTCGGAATTGAGTGGAATCCGTTCAAGAAAGGACACGGTCAGCGGTTGAACCTGCCCTGAGTGTACTCGCATCGAAGGATCACCGAGCAGTTCGAATTGCTGTATGGTCTCTTCAGTCAGACCTCCCGACGGCTGCGGAAATGCCTGCGCAGTTGCCATTCTTCCGTAATCTGCCGCTTGTCCCAAACGCTCAAGCTGCTGAGTGAATACTCCACGCAGCATTTCAATTCCGAGCGTATCCGAGTAGAAAAAGGCTGTGCTCTCGGTTGCTCCAAAGTAAGCCAATGCAGCCGC
>JAGVEU010000398.1 GCA_020057985.1 Calditrichota bacterium
ACGTGGCCGGGCACGGAGTGGGCGCAGCATTGATGATGGCGAATTTTCGGGCCTGTCTGCGCATTGAGTCCCGAAACAATTTTGCGATTCGCACGATTCTGGCCAAGGTTAATGACTATCTGATTGAGAGCGATCTGCCGGGCAGTTATGTGACTGCATTCTACGGAGTGTTGGATCGCAGGAATCATCGCCTGACTTATGCCAACGCCGGACACAATGCTCCCTTCGTTGCCCACTCCAATGGAAAGTTTGAAATCCTGGATACGGGCGGTCTGTTGCTGGGATCGTTCGAGCAGGCTACTTATCAAGAGACAACCCTTGATTTGCAGAAGGGCGATATTCTTGTTTTCTACACGGACGGAGTGACAGAATCCCGCGACGGCAGTGGAAAGGAGTTTGGCACGGAATCGCTCAAGCGTCTCGTTCGAAAATACAGAGACCTTTCCGCCAGTAACATGGTGCAAAGGATTTGCGAAGACGTGCTCAAATATCAGTCTTCTGAGATTGGACGGGATGATCTGACCCTTTCGATTGTGAAATATGTCTAAGCCATTGCAAGTTGAACACCTCACGATTCCATCGTCCTTCGAGGAGCTTGAAAAAGTGGACTCCATGACCGAGCGAATTGCCCGTGAAATGGGGTTTGATGAGAGCGGCTGTTCGGATCTGGGAATCTGCGTAACCGAAGCTGTAAACAACGCGATTATGCACGCTCACAATGAGCGCGCCGATCTGTCCATTGATGTAGTCTTCGAGAGGAGCGAGGGTGCATTGCAGGTAATTGTTCGCGATCACGGCAGTGGATTCGATGAGGCGAGTTTGCCTGATCCCACATTGCCGCAGAACTTGATGAAGACCGGTGGACGCGGAATTCACGTAATCCGCGCGTTGATGGATAGCGTGTCCATTGAACGACTCAACGACGGCATGAAGCTCTCGATGCTCAAGAAACTCACGCAGTAGGTTGCCTTGAAGACCGCCTTGTACCCAGGCTCATTTGATCCGATCACGTTCGGACATATAGATGTTATTCGCCGTTCGGCGGATATTTTCGACCGCGTGATTGTTACACTGGCCGTTAACTCGGACAAGCAGCCGCTGTTTTCGCTTGAAGAGAGAATCGCACAGATCAGTGAAGCGATTAAAGACATTGAGCAAGTTGAGGTGAAGACCTTCGGCGGACTACTGGTCAGATTTGCTGAGGAACAGAAGGCGGTGGCGATTATTCGCGGGGTCAGAGCCGTGTCCGATTTCGATTACGAGTTTCAGATGGCGCTCACCAATCGCAAGTTGTCCGGAGACATTGTCACGGTGTTTCTTGCCCCTCATGAGCGCTACTCTTATTTGAACAGCAAAATTGTGCGGGAAGTGGCTCGCTTGGGAGGAAACGTGGAATGCTTTGTGCCGGAATTCATTGCTCGTGCTCTAAGCAGGAAATTTGAGATGGAAGAGCGATGAGTGTTTGGGTTGGAGCGGATCTTGGGCCGGGGCTTGAGATTGCCCGGTCTTTGCCAGATCTGGATCTGCTCGATATTGCCTACGCTGCTTCGCGCGGCGGCGCGAGGGGAATTCTGTTTCCATTGGCGGGATTTGGGCGAACCACAAAGTACTCAGCAGAACTCTTTGACAGACCGGGGCTACCGCTTCTGACGGTCAGCGCGACCATAGATGAACTTGGCACCCATGATGGATTTGCTTCTGCCATTGACCGGATTCTGGTGACGGAAGAGCGTGGACAAGCGCTTCGCAACTTCAACCGGATTGCAGAATTTCGCTCCCAGCTTACCGGAGCGGCTCAGGAACTCGCCGGCTTGGTGGAGCCGGAGCCGACAATGCTCAAAGAGTTTGCCCGCACAAAGGCACAGTGGGTATTTTTTCAGACTAATCATATCTGTGATGCCGTAAACGTGCAGGAGGCAGAGGCAGAACTGGCGAGGCTCTCAGCGGCTACTCTCATCGCAAATAAGCTGAATCTGCGAGTTGCTCTGATTGGTCCGATGGGGAGAGATTATTCCGCAGCATTAGCATCAATGCCCCACGTGGAGGAAGTTTTCCCCACACCGGACTTGTGGCTGATAGCGCTTCGCGTCGGATGGGAAAGAGCAATCGCTGAGTTTCGCTCTTTCATGCACTGAATCTGCGTATGAAGCTTCGCCTGTTTGCGTGGCTGATTCTTGTGGCCGGAATGGCGTTCTCGAGAGGAGCTTATATCGAGGACGCAATCTACAATATTGACGAGGCTGAATACGGAGTAGCCGCCGATGCGCTGACTCATGGATGGCTGCCGGGTGTTGACTTGCTTGGTTCGACTAAGCCGCCGGGGATTGCGGTTATTTATCAACTGCTCTTTGAAGGATTCGGTCGCTCGCTTGCTGTAATTCATGCGGCGCATTTGATTCTGATAATCGCCGCCGGGATTATTCTGATTGAACTGGCGATTTCGTTGTGGGGACTTGCCGCTGCCATTCCGACGGCCTTTCTATTCTGGATTTGGTGCAACAGCTTCAGCCTTCCGGCGGAGATGCTGGCTCTCAATGTTGAATCTCCCGGAATCTTATTCATGCTGCTCGGGTTGTGGCTGGTTTGGAAATGGCCGGCATCACTTTGGGTAGTATCGTTAGCAGGAATCGCGCTGGGAATCGCGACGCTGTTTCGGCAGAGTCTCGTGCCGTTTCTCATTCCGGCGCTGGTCGTAGCGTATATCCGAGATGTGCGGCGACGAGGATTCGTTGCATCCATTGTCATCGGGTTTTTGCTTCCTTGGACAGCCGTATTGTTTGTCTATGCGAGAGCCGGCGGACTGGCTTGGGCCTGGGATTCGTGGGTGAGGTATCCGATAACATACGCCGGCGATCTGGGCATCGTCGGTTTTCTGTCTGCTCTGTATCTGAATGGTGTGGAGTTTGTGCAGCAGTGTTTTGTACCGCTGGGAATGGCGATCTGGGGCGGCGCAATTCTTTGGAGGGAGAAACGCACCCCACGAGTGGTTTTTCTTGGTACTCTGCTTGTCGTCTCATTGATCGCCTTGAGTTCGGGATCGCGGTTCTATGGTCACTATTTCATTCAGGTTTTTCCGGCTCTGACGTTACTCGGAGTGCCGGCCTGGATTGCGCTGCCCAGCCTAAGCAGAAAGACCCGGATACTCTCTCGCAGTTTGCTTGCCGTTGGAGCTTTTCTTGCGCTATTCCATTTCCCGTTGCTCCATCAGTTAGATCGAGGCGGTCGGCCACCGAGGTCGCTGTATAGTATCGGCGAGACGCAAGATGAGTATGAGATTGCGGGATTTGTGCGCGAGAACACGGAGCCCGAGGAGACGATTGCGGTGTGGGGATATTGTCCGCAGATTTACTATCTGTCGAACCGCTTGCCCGGAGTACGGGATTATCTTTGTCACTATACTACGGGCTATTCACCCGGCTCATTTGATCCTTCTATGGAACGATCCCACAGATCTTTCGGACATCCTCAAGCGGAGAAGATGTTTGTGGAGGATCTAATGGCGCGCGAGCCGAAGTATATTTTCGACTTAGTGCAGAGGCAGGATTATATCTTCCCCTTCTCGCAGTTTTCGATTCGGTATTACTTTGAAATCTCCGAATACCTGCGAACCAACTACTTGCCCGAAGGCGACATCAAAGGCATCTATGTCTACCGCAGACGCACGGCGGAAGACACCTGGTGGCCGGAAACGAAAGACCTTGAATAGACCCACTTTCAGGAGCGCGCATGAAGAATCATTTGTTGGAAAAGTTCCCCGAAATCAGTCTCATCACCGATGAAAATATCCGCGAGAAAACTATCGCAGCCTTTCTTGAAGGAGTATCCATCGGCGGTTGGCAGCTTGACGACCTTGATCGTATTCCGTTTACCCTGCTTATTCCAAACTGTCCGATCAGCCTGCTGACACACATGCGCGCGGTAGTACAAACTGCTTTGAAGGTCTTTGATGTGTTGGAGGAAACCTATCACGAATACTATCAGATGGATCGTGACATTCTGCTCAGTGGCGCCATTCTGCATGACGTAGGCAAGGTGATTGAATACCATGAGTCGGAGACTGGTTTTGTCAAGAGCCAGAGCGGTAAGATTGTGCGGCATCCGTTCTCCGGAGCGGCGCTGGCGATGAAACACGGACTACCGGATGAGGTGCAACACATCATCGGTACTCATGCTCATGAAGGCGACGACGGCTACCGCACTCCCGCCTCGGTGATCGTCCATCACTCGGATTTCATCAACTTCGAGCCCCTGCGCGATCTCCTGAAGTGATCACGCTCACGGTAGCGCCGCACGGCCGTGCGCTCGGGTCTCCCTCCGTTCACGGGGGGATGTAAGGGGGGTCTCTTCATGGTTCCGTGCAGCCTGCTCTGACCCTGAACAAAGTGAAGGGGAATGGAACAGCACGCTCTGAATCGAAACATCTTCACCGAGCGGAGCACGTGCAGACATGTGCCGCCGCGAACTTAAGGAGGCAAACATGAGTTTCGGACATGCTATCTACTATCCGCATATCAATCTGACCAACAAGAATTGGCTCAAGTATGCTCTTTTGTTCTGGGACAATATCTCTCGGATTGTACCAGCATCAATAACCCCTTCTGACTCCGAAGAAGTGATCAGAATTCGATCTGAGATTGGATTTATTGAGGATTATCACCCTGAAAGGTGGGACACTTCAAGTGCCGCGAACAAGTTCTTTCAGACGTTCAGACATTGGATTGAAGAGCCTGAATTATTGGATTTCTACAGGCATAGGTACCCGGAGATTTTCGACGAAACGATGCGTATGAGACACGCGAGACGACATGGGCATTCCGAGATATTTCACTTTTTTGGGGCCGTGGCTCGTGAGCACGGAACTTACATACATGTCCAAAAGCTCGACCCACAACTGAAAGAATATTTGTATCTAACTGGGGTTGCTGTGCCCGGGGAAAACGAATGGGAAGACTGGGTGAAAATCGATGGCGAGCTTGGGCTACTATACATGACTTACCTTGCCGGTTCTATCGGCGAGAGCACAGCTCGGCCAACTGTGACCGACCATAGTGCTTGTTTTGCAGCTTCTTCTGTCCTGCGAAAAGGTGTTGAGAAGCTGCATAATGAAGAACTTGAATATGGACTTGGGAATCTCCTAATTGCTTCCTATGCACCTAAAGACATGAATGCTGTGACGACGGATCGTCTGATCGAGTTTCGCAAGAAGTACGATGATGAAAGACTCGCTTTCTTCGATTCGGTGGCAGCGCTTTGTCGGGATGTTCCTGCGGTCGAGAATGAGAGTCAGTTACAGGATGCGCTCAATCATCACGGCAAAACATTGAAGAAGCAGACAGAGGATCTCAAGAAGCAGTTTGAGGATATGAGAATTGAGGCAGTCCTCCGCTTTATAGGGATTTCCGTCCCCACCGCTTGCACATCGATGATTGAATATGTGCCTGTTTCGTTCGACCCACTCATCATTGGAGGTGGTGTGCTACTGGGATTTGCGACCGCAGCCCGATCATACGTAAAGGACCGAAGATCTCTTCGGGAAAGCCCATTCTCCTATCTGCTATGCCTGCAGGCGGAGCTTGATGCGCGAGGATTCTTCAAAAAACTGGAGGATAGCATTCAAGGCATTACGAGGTGGAGATGAGTTCGAAAGGCCGTGAACTGCGCCATTCGAACTGGAAACAGTGAGCCATTTTCAAAATATCCGATACCCCTATCAACGATAAACAGGAGTCTGAAATGAAGCAACAACGTGCAGCGATGGCAGAGGCAATAGGTTAGGCTGGTTAGCAGGCCAACGGGTTAATGGACGCATATAAAATCTTCATCTCCCATGGTAGCCGCGACATCTGGATTGCGAGCCAAATATCGAAAGAAATTCGCTTGCTCGGCGCGTCAGCCTTTCTGGATGAAACCAACATTCCAAAGGGCTGTGTCGACTTCAAGAGCATCATTAGGCACGAGATTTCCATGAGTCGCGAATTTGTCGCACTATTCACACCGTGGTCGTCAATGCGTTCATGGGTATGGATCGAGATAGGCGCAGCTTGGGAGCGCGAGATACCGATTCTGGCTGTATTCTGTGGAATGCATGTGAATGACCTTGATAAGGCAGGCCAGGGCAAAGCTATTCTTGAAGACGTTAATGTTATAGACATAAATGACTTCGACAAATACTTAGGGGAGTTGAGTGCACGGATCTTGAAGGTGCATGTATGAAACAC
>JAGVEU010000197.1 GCA_020057985.1 Calditrichota bacterium
CATTACAGATGGTCGACCTCTCGATCGCCCTCTTTGCCTACTATCGAATCAACGGCAACATGGATGCACTGCCATCACTACATGGTTAACACTCTCCTTGTTATTAGATCACAGACCGAAGAGGTTTCTACGAGATCCTTCACCCCACTCGAAGACTTAGAGCCTATCTTGAAATAACTCTTGACAGGGAGGAACGGTTTATAGAGTTTTCCCGCCCAGCCGCTCGTACGGAGATATTCATCCACGTACTGAGTCCCACCCCCAAAGTAGCCATAGCAGACATCGGGAGTAGATGGCACTTGAGGTGAACAACCAAAATCGTAATCGCCGTGAAAGAAACACGTGTTGCCGCTTGCCGTAAATGGCACGCTGGTCACCGGCAGTGCATCTTCGCAGGTTTCACCGTGATCTCCCCGCTTGACAAGAGCTTACGTTCAGGGTGAAGTTTCCACAGATGGTTTCAGCGAAGCCTTCTATCGTTACAATGTACGGTCCAGCCAAAAGATCGAGGCAGTAGCATTCCGAAGCTCCGTTTGCGCAACTGTTATCGTTGGCGCAAGCATCCTGCAGGCCGCAGTCGGTTCCGATGTAAAGGTACGTGTCGAATTCCGAACCGCAGAGCGAGATCGTCCACAAACCGTCTTCGGGAATTTCAACCTCAATTTCCATGTCTTCACTTGGTCTGAGCAAGCAGTCGTTTCCCGCTCCGCATGTCGTTCCACTGATGGTGCCCGGTGCAAGGAGCGTTTGGTCGGGGCAGACCGCGTATACTGACGAAAAGCACATGATGCAGCCAATAAGTGAGTGAAAAGACAAGTTCTTTGTCTTCATGCGCATATCCTTTCGTCTCTTCCTTCGCATTGAATGCATGCCGCAAAACGGCATAAAAATAACACAAATCTTTTCATGTGACACCTCTGTATAGTGATTTGCATTTGTGCGAGACTTAATATGACTTAATGGACAATATAAGGAAGGAAAATTAAAAGAGCAATAGTAGTTCATATTTTCACGTTCTTTTCGTAAATTGCCCGGAAGTGGCACGTCAGAAGTGCGGCTGCCTTTTTTATAACATGCTATATTTGTACAGCTTAACCCGCGCTCGTCCCCGACTGAATTCGTCAAATAGGACATGCTTATCGTTTGACATCTTTCTCGACTTGAGCTATATTAAGGAAAGGCATTCACGAGAATACAGGAGGTGGACAATGACTCGCGCCGCAACTATCTGCCTTTGCATTGTTGTTTTTCTTTCACTTGCATACGGCAGAATCGCTTTGGATGGTTTTCATTCTCTTCCTGACGGAGAGGACTACGGCATTCATCTTGATAGTCTCTTCCAGACAACGCACTTTGTTTCCTTTGGCGCCTCGCGCCTTCCCATGTATGATATTCTGGCCGAAGGCATGGTTCAGGGCGAGTGGTGGGACACAGTCGGAGTTGATCTCCCCACCCACGCGCCCGCCCTCTATGTGTGGCTGGACGTGGATTTAGCCGCACCCGAGTTTCAACTGCCTGTTCCGAGAATCATAGCGCCCGATCAAAGTGTGACAAGTGGCGGCTATGGAATCTGCCACTTGGATGACGCAGCAGCGGGTCACTATGTGGTGGAAGTCGTTTTCGGAATGAGCAACATTGGCTATCGAATCGGGACGGGGCCGCATCTTTGGGACGTGTACCCGCCCGAGGATTACGGCGCAATTATTGATCTTCATGCCTTCACGTGGATGCTGTTTCGCGGGGTTCCAACGCCACATTCCGTGTATGACCTGCAGCGGCTGCAACAGATGCTGAATGCGGGGGGCGGCTTGGGGATCTTCTATGATGGCGCGGAGCCGATTGCACTCAAACCGGTTATCCACACGCAGGGGTTTGCCAAGCAAGGAGCGTCCATCGAGATCAATATTCCAGGCAGGCTGACCTATGCCCTTCCAGCACCAAAAGCCCGTCAACCGCTTCACTGGCAAATTGCGCCGACAGAAGAAGACAACGAGCTTTATTACGAAGCGGAGTTTGACCGACCACTGAACTTCGTGGCGCGTGATCTGCGAAGCGGGAGCCTTACCAATGAATCGTGGGCAACCGTCCGAAATCTGAGGTTGATCCGGTTCATGCAAGGTACGGGTTATCAGATATCAGACTACGGCACGCTCAAGCCCGGCGAAAAGGCGTTCGCTATTGGTGGCATTACGCTATCCTATTTTCCCACACGTCAAGTGTTAGGCGAGCTAATGCAAAGTGAAGGTTTGGCGGCAGGGATGACGGCATCGGAAGCAGAATCTTTCTTTCCGAAATACGGGTGGGCTGCGCGCATTCTGGCAGATGCGAGTCAGGCGGATTGCCCCATAGCACTCTATCGGATTGAAGGAGAGGATTATGATGCGTTGTTTCCAATGCAGACGGATCCCACACCTGAGGAAGTGCGCCGGATTTTGTGGGTTTGGTCAATCATGCCAGAGTCAGTGAGCGCAATACAGACCGCGCATCCGCGTGTGTCGGAAGCGCGAGCGGTGCGGTCAACTCGCAGAGCGGGCCGCTTTCACGAATACGGCTTTTTCAGAGAGACCTACGGGGGAAATGCGCTTGATGACTTGACCGAGTGGGGCTGGAACTTCTGCGATGAGGTCCTTGAAGATCCGACAGACAATGCCGGCTCGGCCAATGCAATTTTCTTTCACACATGGGGGGGAAGTCCGCTGGTACCGACACTCTCAATGGGAGTGACTCAAGTCCAGGGCAGCAACACCTGCGCGATCATGCCCGAATCAGAGGCTGATATTGTTCTATCCGGAGATGATGACACGCAGGCCGCTGATCCGAACTCGCCGTTTCAGCCCGGAACTTTTCCTCCGGTTGTGGTGGCGCGCGCGGAACCTGCAGGAGGACGGCTGGCAGGTACAGCAGATTTGCAGTTCTTTAATGATGAGATGAATAATCTGCAATTCATGACCAACGTGCTTAACTGGCTAGAATCAGGCCAAACGGGTCATGGCCCGGATATTGATATGCCTATTGCCGTGGCTGAGACTACTCTCATTGCGAATAGCAGTACTGCAACGCAGTTCAAGGTTTTCAACTTGGGGGATGAGCCTCTGAGTTACAGCACGACCTTGCCTGCGGAGACGTGGATCAGCGCAACGGGGCCGGTGAACAATGTGCTGGCGGCGGGGGATTCCGCAACCTATACCGTGATCTGGTCAAGCGAGCAACTGTCTCCCGGATACTACACTACACAATGGACATTTCTCAGCAATGATGCCAATGAGTCTGTGCTGAACTGGCCTGTTCGGTTAAGGGTATTGGGAAGCGAGGCTGTGGATCCGCGAGTTACAAGTACCTTACCGGAGAATTTTGAGATCCTTGAATCCTATCCGAATCCGTTCAACTCTGAGGTTACCCTATCGTTCACCGTTCCACGGCAGGGAGTTGTTAGCTTTGAACTCTATGATGTGCTCGGCAGGCGAGCAGCGACATTCCCACAGCAAGAATGGGCTGCAGGAAAACACCGGATTCACGTGGATTTGGCGGCAAGATCGGCGGGATTGTACTTTCTGCGGGCGGAATATGCGGGAAGTGTGTCGGTGAGGAAATTGATGCTGCTGAAGTAATCACCTGCGGCTTATAGTGTTCCCGAAGTAGTTCGACTTGACTCTAATCCCCTTCATCTCCCTATCAAAGCAGGGGGAATTGGAGCTTCCGAGTTTTCTAATGAGAAAAGGGCACGGTTTGGTCCGAGCCCTTTGTCTTGAGTCGTTCACACGTTATGGCACTTTTGTGTCAGCCCATGAACTGCTGGCGTAGGGTTGCGCAGGGAGGGTTTTCAGGTAGAGCCAGAGAGCTTCGATCTCGTCATCGGTCAAATCTTTGGTAAATTTAGTGGGCATGACCTCGCTGAGCTTGGCTCCACCGGGTCGTGTGCCATCGCGAAGGCAGCCGGCGAATTCCACTTCCGTGTACTGCGGATTGATTCCACCGGTCAGATTTGATGAGGGTGGCCATTCTGGTGGTGCACCACTGATCGGACCGCCGGAGAA
>JAGVEU010000144.1 GCA_020057985.1 Calditrichota bacterium
ACCAACGAGTGGTACAAGGCGCAACAGTTGGCCAACACCTATTGGCTTTCCGTGGTATGGAATCCAACCGGCCCGAATCCCGAGCACATCGCGATCATGAATCCGGCTGCCGTCCTTGACCATGCGAAGCGCGAAATCATGGCGGCACGCTATTATGAGATTCCAGCGGAAGCGATTGTTAGAATGGGAGCCGGAATGTGAGGCAAGAAAGTGCTGGTTCGCAAGCATCCACCTTTAGCGCAGGGCAGATGAGTCTTGTTGAGGTTCTATTCCGTGTGGAAAGGGAGCTTTATCACTGGCCAATCGGAAGAAAATCTTTCACGGCTATTGGCTTTGTAGCGACGTCCGAGGGAATTCCCACAGGCTTGCAGTTTCAAAGAGGAAGTAACGGGCCTTATGCTCCCGGACTGAAGGATCATACCTCGCGCCTTCTGAACCACAACCTGATCAGAGAGACACAGTTGGGCAAGATGTTTTCAGTATCAGTTGGCCCGTCTTATCATGTTGCTCAAGAGGAGTACCGTAAGGAACTTGACAAGTGGAATGACGTAATAGATAGTGTGGCCGATCTGTTTGTGAGACTTCGGACGAATCAGGCTGAGATTGTGGCCACCGTTCTGTATGCAGGCCGCGAACTTGCCGAACGCATGAAATCCGTACCCACTGAAAGCGAGGTTTTTTCCGAAGTGATGGCATGGAAAGAGCATCGCCGTCCACCGCTAACGGAGGCCGAGGTCGCCTCGACGATTCGGAACATGGCGATGTTGGGACGGCTCAAGGTGAAGGCAAGTGCAGACTTGCCATTGTCTGAAGGAAGCATGGCTGATATCTAAATACAATACGTGAAAGGAAGCCGCAGATGTTTGAACCAATTGAGACAATAGGGAGTGAACATCCCTACCAACTTTGCCTTAAGATTGACGGGCCGAAGGTGCGCCCTGCTCGCCTGTCGATCTCCGATTTTACCAAGATCATTACGACAACTCAACAAGCTATCAAGCGCATTGGACAGGTGCTATCCGGCCAGGATTCGGCAACCAAGGGGCGAAAACCTCGCGAGATCGAACAGTCTTGTGAGCTTGAGATCGCTTCATGGGGAGATGGCAGCGTTAACGTAAGTCTCGAACTCGTGCCCGATCAAAGTGAACTCTATGGATCAATAGGCCAGAGGAGTATCAGCGCCTTCTTGGATGGCGTAAATTTTATCGGCCAGATGGACTCCCTTCCGGATCGTTTTCCTGAGGGATTCGATATCGGTGTCATACAGAGCCTCGAAACCATTGGCCGCGCCCTTGGCCAAGGGATTGACTCCGTGACCTATCAATCACATAACGGGCGTGAATCTCAAGTGGTACGATTCGATGCCGTTGTTCAGACTCGTGTTCGTTCGATACTTACTCGCCCCATCAGCACTGAGGGCGTGACCAAGGTCGGGAGGCTTGAACAAATTAGTGGACACGGCATGTTTACCGGAAAACTGTATGAAGCAGGAGGCACTTCGTCAACTTGCATTTTCAAAGAAGATCAGGCTGATATCCTGGCAGACGCGTGGATGCATGTGGTGCAGGTTACGGGCACGGCTGTGATGGAATTCGGAAAGGAAACGCGATTCATTGTTGATGCTTTGGTCGTTGTTGCTGACGACAGGACTGGGCAAGCAAGCTTGCATGGCAGTGAATCATTTTGGCACTCTTGGACAATTGACGAACTGGCTGAGGCGCAGGCTATCACGCCAGTCACTGACCTTGATGCCATCACAGCGCTTTGGCCTGCCGACGATGATCCTGATGAATTCATAAAATTCATCCAATCTGACAGATCTGAACGGAGGCGGGTCGCGGGGATCGGAGACAAAGACTAATGGCTACTGTTCTCCTCGACACCAATGTCGCAAGTTATTTGCACCCAAAGAAGAAGAACTCCGTCGAGCGTAAACTGTACGAGCCCCACATCATCGGGAACATACCTGCATTGAGTTTTCAGACTGTTGCCGAGCTGTGGAAATGGCCTGAAAAGAACGGATGGGGACATGCACAGATTCAGGGGTTCGACGCCTTCCTGCATCAGTTCGTGATCCTCCCTTACGACTATCGTCTTGCGCAGACATGGGCGAGTGTCAGCGTGCAGTGCGAGGCTCAAGGTAGGAGGCTGGAGTCAGGTGACTGTTGGATTGCCTCGACGGCAGTGGCGCATAACGTCACCTTGCTGACACACGATCATCATCTCGTTGGCCTTAACGTAAATGGCTTGACGGTGATTAGCTATATAAACCAGACCACGACTCCATGACCTCCTCCCCACGCCTGATTGAAGATTACCTGCCGATTGAGGCGATTAGCAAGGAAGCCTCGCGGGAGAAGAGTGTCCGCAAGGGGCATATTTCGACGCTGCATTTGTGGTGGGCGCGGCGGCCGTTGGTGGCTTGTCGGGCGGCGGTGTATGGGGCGCTGGTGCCTGCAACTCAGTTTCAACCGGAGAACGGGCCGGAGAACAAGCGGCAGAGTCTTGGTCGAGCGAATGCGGCTAAGTTTGTCGAGCGGTTATGCAAGTATCCGGGTGATCCCAAGGTCATCAAGGAAGCGGAAGAACATATTCTGATTGCCCATGCGGAACGACTGTCAGAGGAGCGCGGGGAGAAAGTCACGCTGGGGGATATTCTGGAGGGACGCGCGCCGAGGCCAAAGGTGCTGGATATGTTCGCCGGTGGTGGGGCGATTCCGCTGGAGGCTCTGCGGCTCGGATGTGAAGCGTACGCGCTGGATCTGAATCCGGTGGCGCATATCATCGAACTGTGCACGCTGGTCTATCCGCAAAAGTACGGCAAGCCTGATCCGAATGCAAAGGGGATGACCGGGCCGAATGGAACGTGGGGCGGTCTGGCCGAGGAAGTGCGCTATTGGGGCGAATGGGTGCTGAAGCGGGTCAAGGCGGAGATTGGTGACCTGTATCCGCCGATTCCTGATCCGAATGCGCCCAAGACCCGCGTCGAATTCGGGGCCGATCAAGTGGAGCTTGCGGAGAAAGGTTTTGAGAGCAAGCAGGGCAGTCTCTCTGATCCCCCTCCGTTTACGGGGGGGCAAGGGGGGGTGGGGTTCTTGACTCCGGTGGCCTACCTCTGGACACGGACGGTGACCTGCAAGAATCCGGCGTGTGGCGCAACCGTTCCGCTCGTGCGGCAGACTTGGCTGTGCAAGAAGGAGAAGCGATACGCGGCCCTGAAGATGATCGCACCGAAGGGCGAGAAACGCGTACGCTTTGAGGTGGTGGAGGCGGGAACTGAGAAGGGTCTGGGCTTCGATCCGGCAGGATTCTCCAAGGCGGGGAATGCGACCTGCCCCTTCTGCGGGACGGTGGCGGATAGCGGTCACGTGAAGGTCGAGGGCTGTGCGGGGCGCATGGGACAACAGATGATGGCGATTGCCTGCACTCGTCCCAAAGCAAAAGGCAAAATCTATCTTTCTGCCGATGACTACCCTCAGTTCATTCCTGATGATGCGGCTATTCAGAAGCGTATCGAAGAACTTTGTATGCGGACGGGACTGACAGTACCGAATGAAGAAATAGTAACGGATGCAAAGAACGCCAATTTTACGTATCTCTACGGACTAAAGAGATTCTCGGACTTGTTTAGTCCGCGACAGCTCCTGTGTTTGCTTTCCTTTGCTGCTTCGATCAGGAAAGCGACTGAGGAATTCAAACGTTTAGGAATAATAGGCTCTCACGACTTAGCAGTTGTCACACTCCTGTCCGGAATCCTTGACCGACTCGCCGACTTCAATTCGAGTTTGTGCATATTTAACTACACCGGAGGGCGCGGCGTAGTGCACACCTTTGGACGGCAGGCACTTCCCATGACATGGGACTTCGCTGAGACCGATCCGTTCAATCCCGATGGTGCAAGTTGGGTATCAGGCATAGCCGATGTACCGCTTGCGTTTAGTGATGCAGACATGGTATTATCGGGCGAGGTTAGACGCGGCTCAGCAACGAATGTACCGTGGGCGGAAGGTACTTTTGATGCCATCCTAACTGATCCGCCATATTATGATAATGTACCGTATGCCGATATTGCCGACTATTTCTATGTTTGGCTGAAACGAACCGTTGGAGATCTATATCCAGAACACTTTGGAACCGACGGGACACCAAAAAAGGCGGAGGCTGTTGCTGACGCTACTCGTCATGGTGGCGATAGAAACGCGGCGAAACGAGCCTATGAATCTATGATGTCACAGTCCTTCTTGGAAGCATACCGTACATTGAAAAGTGGCGGCCAAATGGTAGTTGTCTATGCGCACAAGACTACATTAGGTTGGTCTACCCTCGTGGACGCATTACGCGGATCGAATTTCACGGTCACTGAAGCCTGGCCGCTTGATACAGAAAAGGTTGGACGTCTAAGAGATCAAGATTCATCTGCTCTCGCCTCCTCTATCTTCCTCGTTGCTCGCAAACGAGAAGGAGCACGAACAGGATCGTATGAGAGGGAGGTGCGGCCACAGCTTGAAGAGATCGTGCGCGAGCGTGTGGAAACACTCTGGGAGATGGGGATTAGTGGCGCGGATCTGGTGATTGCGGCGGTGGGGGCGGGACTGAAGGCATATACGCAGTTTGCCCGCGTTGAAAAGGCGAACGGCGACGAGATGCCTGCCGAAGGATTTCTGGCCGAGGTGGAAGGTGTGGTGCTGAACTTCCTGTTGAAGAAGATCTTCAAGGGCAGCCACACCAATGTGGAGACGATGGATGGAGCAGCCCGCTTTTATGTGCTGTGGCGCTATGCTTACGGCAATGCCGATCTGGATGCGGGAGAAGCCATCGTCATGAGTTTCGGCCAACCGGTGGAACTGGACGGGCCACGCGGACTATCCACCGGAACGCACGCCCTGCTGGAAAAAAAGAAGGGCACATACCATATGCGGGACTTCACCGAGCGAGGAGCGGATGAGCACCTCGGTTTGCCTGATGGAAGCACACCGTCTCCACTGATGGACATCTTGCATCGCGTCCTGTGGCTGGTGGAGAATCAACCCCGCGATTTGAAGTCGTTCCTTGATCAGGCTCAACCCAATGTCGAGCATTTGCGCCTCGTAGCTCAAGCCCTTGCTGGCCCGGCTCTGAAAGGAAATGTCGAATCCACCGATGCTCTCATCACCACCACTTCCGCCGAGCAATCCGCTTTGGGCAAGCTGCTTGCTAACTGGCGCGGGCTTGTGGAGACGGGGTTGTTTAGTGGGGCAGTGGATAAACCCGGACAAAGCGAATTACTGTAATTATTCATTCCCAAAAGTAAGTTGGCATCAAGAACCTCCCTTTTATCCCCCCTTACAAGGGGGGAAACAGACCCGCATCGCAATTTACTTTTGAGAAGTACTATGGTTCATTCTGAAATCGTATCACACCTAACTGTCATCCTGAAGCCCGTCTGCGGGCTGAAGGATCTCTCTGGACTCAACAAACCGAGAGATCCTTCACTTCGTTCAGGATGACAATGAAGTAAAACCTCCTTTAAGGGAGAGAGTTCATGTCATCTCACATTTTACGTCCGTGGACTGAAGTCGTCCGCCTGCACCCAGATGTGGAAGCGGGGGCACTGACCAGTTCCACCTTTGCTATTGACCTCGGAGCCATCGCTGAGGGCGGCTCGACCGTACCCGTGGTGTACCGTGACCCGCAAGCGTTCTTTGGGGCGACCTACCTGACCATAGATCTATCCAAACTGTTGAACGAGGTCTTGGCTTCGCTCGCGGGGAAAGGGAATTATGACCGCGTGCTCAAGCTGCGCAGTCCCTTCGGCGGTGGTAAGTCGCACACGCTCGCGGCACTATACCACGCGGCCAAGTCGCGGTCTGCGCTCAACAATTTCCCTGAACTCAAAGCGTTTGCCGAGCCTGGGCCAGTAGCCGTAGCCGTGTTTGACGGGGAGAAGTTTGACGCACTTACGGGAAAGGATGTGGGCGGGGGCCAGACGATTCGCACAATGTGGGGATGGCTCGCATGGCAGATTGACCCGAAGAAGGCATATCCCATTGTTGCGGAACATGACCAGAGCCGCACATCACTCGGTGGAGACACCATCCGAAAGTTGTTTACGGAAGGCGCGGGCGGGCGGCCCGTGTTGATCCTGTTGGATGAGTTGCTGAAGTATGTGGAGCGTTGCGGCTCGGTGCTGGTTCTGGATTCAACCCTTGGGCGACAGGTCAAAGACTTTATCGGGAATCTGACGGTAGAAGTGGCAGGCAGTCAGAATTGTGCGATGGCGTTCTCTTTGCCGTGGAGCAATAGTCGAGAAGCCCTCAATCACTTAGCACTGTATTCGGAACTTGACCATATTGCCAACCGCGAGGATCAGTTGCGGGAGCCGGTGCAGGGCGACGAAGTGCTGTACGTCGTGCAACGCCGACTCTTGCGCGAGTTTCCGCCTGCGGATGTGGCTCAGCAGGTGGCTGATACGTATAGCAGCGTGGTCAGTGGAATGCGCAGGTCGTTCGCGGATTCGGCAAGCGGTAAGATTGAGGCGGAACAGGAAGGCGTGACGCTGCGCAATCGCATTCAGAAAGCCTATCCTTTCCATCCGGCTCTGATTGACGCCATGAAAGACCGCTGGGGTTCCATTGACGCCTATCAGCGGACACGAGGGGCACTCCGCTTTCTGGCGCACGTGCTCCACGCCATGAAGAAAGAGGGATCAGCCAGCACGCTGATTGGGCCGGGAGACATACCGATCCGAGTGCCGGAAGTGCGCTTGCAGATGCTCAAGGAATTAGGAGCACAAAACGACTACGACGCGGCAATCAGCGAGGATATTACAGGGCCGAATGCACGAGCCAAGCGCATTGATGACCGGCTGGCGAGCGAAACTCCGTCCTTGGCCAATGTACGGCCTGCCACGAGGCTTGCCACGGCCATCCTCGTCTACTCGTTTGGCGGTCTGCGGCGGGAAGGCAAGACGGATACGGAGATTCTTCCTTCGGGAGTGACCGAATCCGAGCTTCTGTCCACGTGTGTCGGCCCGGATCTGGACAGCATCACGGCCAAATCCGCCCTCGCAGACCTAAGAAATACTTGTGTTTTTCTCCACTATGACGGAGTGCGGTACTGCTTCAAAAAAGACCCCAACGTTATTAAGTTGATCGAGGAAGAGGAGAAAAATGTACAAGTAAAAGATGTGCTGGATCGCATCAGGAATTTGTTAGGGAACAAGCTCGCGGGGAACTCGAACACCTTTGTTTGGCCAGAGAACTCCGCCGATTTACCCGACAAAGAACCACGTTTTCTGCTGGGATATATGGCGTTAGACTTTGCTGTGCTACCGCGCAAGGAGCAGGAACAGAAAGCGCATGATATGCTGTTCCAATGCGGAAAGATACAACGCAAATACCGGAATGGCGTAGGGATTGTAATTCCTAAAAAGGACGCGGCTGAGGCGGTCAAGCGGGCCGTGAAAACGATGATTGCTGTGGAGCGGGTGCAGGCCAGAGGAAATCTTGGGCTTACCAATAGCCAGAAAGACGAACTCAAAGAAAGGAAGCGGACGGAGGAATCAGCTACAGAGTCCGCCTTCAGAGAACTCTACTTGGCCGTGTGGCTCCCCAAGATGGAGGAAGTGGACGATCAGCAAAAGGAAGCCATTGAAACCGTAGACAAGGCCACGCGCACGCTTCAGGCAACTGAGGTTCATAAGCGAGTCATGGAACTCTTGACTGTGGGCGGGGTTCAGCGCGTCTTTCCAACCGTTGTGCCGCGCAAGGTCATGGAGCGAGTGAAACTTGGGGAAAGCACCAAAGAGGGTGAACCACCGAGACTGGGCATTCGGGTGAGCGATGTGGTGGATGCGTTCTACGCCTTTCTTGAGCCACCTCGGCTGGAGTCCGCTGAAGCCATCAAACGGGCCATTGTCAAAGGCGTGCAAGACGGGATGTTCGGCTACACAAGTGGGAGCGTACCTGCTTTGGGAGCAGAGGGTCGCTTTGCCGTGAATCCTGACCGAGTCGTGCTGGGTCGCGGCATGTCGGTGGACGAAGTGGATTTGGATTCCGGATTCCTGATGATGCCGTCTGCAATTCCGATGCCTGAACCAAAGCCTATCACTGGCGTTACGTCGCCAACAGAACCGCCTATGACGCCCACAGAAGGGGTTTCCGGCCCAGTACCACCAACCGAGCCGACATCGCCACAGGAGCGGCCACGAGAGGAGAGTCAGCCCACTGTCCGCTATCGCTTCAGAGCAGACCGGGATCAGATCTTCAAGGTGTTCAAGGCTGTAGCGAACCTGACCGACAAAACAGATGACGGCAAGATCACCATCACCATCGAAGGCCGGTCAACGCAAGGAATCCAATTGAGTTGGCTCCGCAACGCTGTGGAAGAGCCGCTGGATGAGGCGAATGTGGAGAGGTTGGGGGAGTGAAGAGAAGATCTACTATTAGATGTTCGGGCGATTGCGGTGCTCGCGGTGTCTACATGAAGATTCTCAAAGTTCTACTTATTCACGTCACCGTGCAGAAGATCCCTCTTGAAGCCCTTTCCGGAGAGCGGACAGGAGCCGAAGGACTTGGCTCAGCGCATCATCCTGTCCAAGGCTCAGTTGGTCCCGCACCATGTCCGTGGCAAGTTTCAACGGAGAGTGCTCGTCGGTTTCCGCAGCGAGAATCTCTTCCAGCTTTAGCCTTGTATGATCTCTGGCGATCATTGCAATATGTCTACCAAGGAGACGGGCGCTGGCAAGTTCGTAATCCGCTTCCTCGTCCCAGAGATCTTTGGTCTCTGTGGGGTCAGGGTGAATGTCCTCCAAGTCGAGATAGTGCCGCATCAGCAGCATCAAGTCTTGAGCATCCTTGCTACCGTATGTTTCCCTTCTTTCCGACCAAGCAATGATCTTTAGTATTGCAAGACCGGCTGGCGAGCAGACACGAACATCCAATGGAGGCAGCGCTCTCAGACGAAGCAGAAGGGCTGTTTCTGTCGCCTCCACCATACCCAGCGTTGACATGACTGTCTGACTTTCGGGGGGCCATGAAATCATGCCTGTCGGTTGTTCAATGCCACCGAACGGCAGGACATCAACAAGGATGCCCAACCTGTGCCGGAACCTCTGCGCGTGCATCGTGTCCTTCTGAAATCTCTGTGCACCGAGCAGTGCTGAAGAGACGCCTGCATAATCCTCCCAAGACACAATCTGCACAACCAAATCTACATCCAAGGTCAACCGACCGGTTGGAATGTTGAACATGGTTTTGAGCAGAATGTCTCTTGCGGCAGCCCCGATCAACACGAACGGTATGCCGAGTGGTCGCAATGCTGCGTCGAGATCGGCTACTACCTCGACCATGTCCGGGCTAATCTTCCCGGAGATGTCCCTGAATATACTCGTCATAGATGAGCTTGGCGGTTTCAATGTTTCGTGGATCTACCGTTGCCATAAGATCGGCGTACACAAGCAGTGGTGGGACGATATTCGCTACGGGGGTGGTCAACTGGTTTCCCCAAAAGATCTCACGCAGTTCCACATTGCCGTCAGGATTCCTCGTCAGTTTGAATCGCTGAATCAGGTCTTTGGCTGGCCGCTGGGTATAGATCGTGACAATCTGCGGTTTCAAATACTGCGTGAGTTTGGCCGCTGCCACCTCGCCACCCCAGAGATTCAAGGGGCCGACATCTTCCACCTGTGTCCAGTCAACATCCCTCGCCCCTTTGAAAGTACCAATTAGTTGCATTGGACGAAGTAGCTCTGCGTAGGCATCAACCCATCGTTCAAAGAGTTCTCGCTTCCGTTCCAGCCGACGACCACGAGTGCCGAAGTCGAGTAAATACTGTTTCCGCTGCAGCCGCTTCATGACGGTATCAACGGTTCCAAGGGCGACTGCAGCCACTTCGGCAATCTGCCTGTAGGTCGCATTCTCCAACTTGGGCTGGCACAGAAGGGCGAAGATGACCTTTGCCCCGGCATTGGTAAAGACGCCCTTCTTGGTTCTGGCTGTACCATCTTCGGTCGGCTTGTTCCCGTATGTGAACACAAAGAAAGGTGGATTGTTGATGTACGCATTGCCCACGGTGTCCGTAAACTGAATGTCGAGAGCCCGCAGTTTCCTCGCCAAATGGGTTGGGACAAAGCGTGTGACAATCAGCCCTTGCCGTTGTGCAAGATCAAAGCGCTGCTTCGCCTGCACGGCCATTATCTCGCTTATCGTGGGCTTGACTTCGACCCAATAGGTGGCCTCCTGATCCTCTTTCCGGATCGTGAGCCGGGCGTCAGGAGTCGTTTTGCCGATCAGGCCTGTTGCTGCCTGAAGTGCCTCAAGAGCCATGTCAAGTATGTCTTGTTTAGCGTCCATTTAGTAGGCAGGCAGCAGTGTTCATTTTTCTTCCGTGTTCAGCACAACTGAACATACTAAAAAAATGAACAAAAGTCAAGTCTGGTTCCGTAACTATCGTGGCGAAGGGATGCCACGGTTGCAGAGTTTTCTGGAGGAGAAGGACGCGGGTTGCCACAATCCGTCTTACTATTCGGACTGAAAAAGGCATCCAGATATCAAGTTAAACGGTAATATTCATGATATAATATAGCGATATGGTTGATAATGAACTGGCACCAAAGTGACACCATTCGATGGCAAGACGCATACAAAAACAAGCACTTAGGAGATAACAATGGGAATGTAAAAGTACATGTTTTTAATGTATATTATATTGTTTATACTATACTTAAATAGTGATTAGGCAGCGTTTTCGATTCCCGCCGTCTCCACGATAAAGCCCCTGCTAAGTTCAATCTTAACAGGGGCTTTGTGTTGGTCTTTTCGCGGTCTGGTGGCGAGTGTCCTGTTTTTGTCCTGTTTTCCGTTGACATTTCCAGTACGCGGATAACACTTTTGGGCGGTGGCATCATGAGTCACCACCTCTCTATGACAGCTTTTTATGCTGCCCGATCTGGATCTGAAGCTTTTGGATCTGTACCTGCTTCTGCGCCGGCAGGAGGTTCGTGTACCGCTACGTCATGAGAATCGTGGAATGGCCTAACCAATCTTGAACTGTGCGAATGCCTACGCCGGAAGCCAGAGCGTTGGTGGCAAACGTATGCCTGAACATATGCATGCCTGTCATGTGATCGCCTTTCTCGATCCGAACACCTGTTTCCTTTTCGATTCGATCCAAGCATGCTCTCCATGTGTTTCTGGCGGGTCCGCGTGGACCTCCTGTTCGTCCTGTAAACACGAAAGGGCTGCTCTTGACTCTTACAGACATGAGTCTTTGGAAGATTTCGACAGCTTCACTGCATAACGGTACAACCCTATCTCTGCGGTTCTTGGTCAAATGAACCTCGGTACTGCGTATCCGGATGTGCTCCTGCCCCGCATCAAGCACGACGTCTTGCCATTGTAGATGCCGAGCTTCGCCGTCACGCATTCCGGTGTATAGGAGGATCTTGTAAAAGTCCACGGAGTGCTTCACGACTCGGTGCTTGCCTATCTTACTCACTGGATTTCGGGCGAGGTAATCACGCTCGACTGCAAACTTGAAGAACCTCTCGGCAATCCGCAGTTCATCATTCCAAGACTTGTCCACAAGTACTTTGTGCCGTAACTCCATATGCCGCTCCACATCATTGACCGTCACTCGGACAAGGTTCATTAGTTTATGCTTCTGGAGATACAGCAGAAACGGTTTGATCTATTGGAACATCCGTTTGTCGTAGGTAGGAGATTTTTTTATGAATCACCGATCCTTTGAATTCCTCGAACACCTGGAAAACAT
>JAGVEU010000404.1 GCA_020057985.1 Calditrichota bacterium
ATCTGACTGCTGTTATAGTGCAACTTACGGACACAAGTATGCGCTTCAAGGCGAGAGTGCCTGTCTTTGCTTCCGGCTCTCGCTCCGTTCAGATCGCAGTTGGACTTTGGGGAACTTCAGGAAGCGACACGATCTACAGTGTGCAACGGACCAGCCACGCTCAAGTCGGGAATGAGTTGCCGCTCCTAAATCCGGTAGATAGTAACCACCTAACGTATCTTCTCGTGGATCTTGTGACGGTTCCACCGGTTATTCTCTCGCCGCTGCCCGGTGATACGGTTCCGCGAGATCTGCAATTCCGATACAATCAGCCGGAAGATGCATCCGCCCGGTCTTTATTCATGTTCATCACAAATACGGATACCTTGCAGCATGAGCAGTCGCATACCTTGTATCTTCATGATTTGCAGGCGGGAATTGACAAGCGGGTCACCATCAGGACGGATTCGCTCCACTTAACTTTCGGCCTCGATTCTCTGCGCGGACCGGATTCGCTACAACATGGACGTAAGTATCGCATAGCCTTGACTTACTCTGACACGCTGCACAATTCAGCCGAAATGGACACAGTCGTCGTGTATCTGGACCGACATACGGAAGAATGTCTGCTGGTTTCGCCCGGGCTTGGATCGGAGGCTGCCTATCCGAATATTCGAGTGATTTATGATCTCGGGGAACCTGCCGATACCGTTTGGCTCACGTTTGCCGAAGATACGTCACTTACAAAGCGAGACACACTATCAAGTCCGCATATTCTGACGCTCAATCCCCAATTCAATAATGCTGAATTCAATAGCGCTGAGCAGGTGAGTTTCTTCCTCGATGGCACGAACATCGGGACAAATAACCCAATGGTCATAGAGAGCAATCGCGAACTAATTGACTCACTGAAGTCGCAGGCAGTGTACAGGGTGACGCTCAGTTATGGTGACCGCGCAGGCAATCCACCCGATTCTGCCTTTAGTGAAGGCTACGTTTGGCCTCGGGATTCGATCACTATTCCGCCAACCATCTATGAGCCTTCGACAGGAACCCGCGATAACCAGACTTTCTGGATGCGCTTTCGACTGCCTGAGACTCCCGCCGACGGGACAATTCGCCTTCGGTTGCAAGCACTCAATGGCCGCAATGCGGATCGCGGATCTCCACACGTTCTCTATCTCAATCCACTTCCGTCTGGAATCACGGGATTTTTCTTGAATGGTGCGCAACTTGACTACTCTGATCTCGTGGACAGTGTTATGTCAGATACCGGCAATAGCTACGAGGAGCGCAATCAGTTGGTGGATAACGTAACCTACTTCGTTCGCGTGTTTTATCGGGATCAGCAATTGAATATAGAGGCAGGTTCGAGTTTTACCATTGCGATATACGATAATCGCACCGAACCAATCACGATTCTGGCGCCTGCAAACGGCGATACTCTGCGGCTTGCAGGCACATCGGTGGTCTTCAACCAGCCGGAGATTGCTACACCGGGAACGCTCAAGATCACCTTGGTTTGGACACGCGGACCCGATTACGATCCTCTGGCACATATTCTCTTTTTGTCCCATCCCGATTCGATTGGCAACAGGTCACTGGTGATTGAGCCTTCCTTCTTAGCTCACTCTTCAGGAATTGACTCAACTCGAAACGGAGGCTCGCTTCTACAACGCTCAGTCTATGCCATGTCTGTCAGCTATCGTGACGATCTCCTTAATGAGGAGGCTGTGGCTCAGGTAACCGATCTTCTGTTCCCGAGCGGAGCGGGAGTTTTCGCGCGGGGCGGCAAGCTGGGGAACGGCCTTGTTCAGCCGGGATTCAACGATGTTCCGGTATTCAGGCTTGTGCTCGGAGCGCAAGAGGGAGAAAGTGCATTGCGCCGCTTGCAGTTCTCCACCAGTGGAACCATGGTGGCTTCTGATCTTGCAGTCATCAGTGCAATCCTCTGGCAAAGCACGGATTCAACATTTGATGCCAGCCTGGATATCCCGCTTGACACACTCATGTCCTGGCCGGGTGGGAATATGGTCTTCGATACGTTAGTTGTCCAGCTTGGGGAGATCGAAACGGAGTTGTTTGTGACTTTGTCCTTTCGCTCAACCGGGGTTGCTTCGCATTCAGGTGATTTGCTGTTGTTGGGACCGTCGAGTATTGACTGCGGCGGTGATCCGGTGACTGCTGAGGTATGGCCACTTGGGACACCAGATATTCCGCTGTTTGCAGAACTCCTGAGCTTCGCGACTGAGCAGGACACTGCTTTCGGTTCGCTGATTGTAAAATGGGAAGTTGCTTCGGAATTTAATAACGCCGGATTCAATCTGCAACGACGAGAAGAAAACGAGAGTGTTTTCCAGCCGCTTGCAAGTTACAGCAACATTCCTGAGTTAGTAGGCAGGGGAACTGCTCCGACTGGATGGACCTATCGCTACCCTGATCGTTCCGTTACACCGGGTCGAACGTATTTCTACAAGCTTGAAGCAGTCTCGATTAATGGCGACAGAACTACTTACGATTCGGTTGCTTCTGGAACCCCGCGAATTGTGCCGACACAGTTCTTTTTGAGTCCTGCCTTTCCGAATCCCTTCAATCAACTGGTGACGATTACTTATCTCGTTCCGTTCACGGCGGGGGTGAAACTTGTGATCTACAATCTTCTGGGACGTGAAGTTCGGACACTCGTGGATGGCACTCTGCCCGCAGCAGAGTACCGAGCCGTATGGAACACCAAGAACAACAACGGTTATGATGCTCC
>JAGVEU010000275.1 GCA_020057985.1 Calditrichota bacterium
ATTAGATGGGGGTAAATCCGGACTATGGTGGATTACTTTCGGGAATCAGCATTACCGAGGTGTTTGATTCACTCACAGCTCCGCACGGCTGTGCGCTATCCTTTTTTCAATTTTCGTTTTTCAATTTTCCCACACCCCCGCAGGAATCCGCCAAATCAACAACGGGCGACCCAACTGGGCCGCCCGCCGTATTTCCGTAGGGGCCGACCTATGTGTCGGCCCGTTGTACTTACCCCTTTGGAGGAAATGGATCTTTGCGATACGTGTACTCCGTCTGGATCGTGCCGTCCTTCTTGTGTACAATGACTTGGCTTGGCTGTTCACTCTTGGCGATTTTCCGCGCTTTGTCAATTGCCTCCTGCTTTGTCGGTTGAACGGAGGCTGCTCGTTCTGCTCCCTCACGCTTAACCTTCCAGCCACCATCCGAAGATGTGACATGCAGTTTAGTACGATTAGACATATAGTTACTCACCTCCTCTCAGCTTCTGTTGAGTTCGTGCACGGCTTATTAACGAGACGAGATGCCGATTTCGTGCTCGACGAACTTCTTGAGCTTAAGCGTTGCGACAAATCTCCCGTCCGTTGCTGGCGAGTAGAACCCGAACTGATTCTTATGGTTGATGATGTTGTTGCGCATGAAACTCGGCGATGGCCACTTCATATGCTCGAAGCAAGTGAAGATGTCGCGCTCATCGAATGATTCTTGATTAAGAATTTGCGTGAGGTAATATGCCGAGACAGCCACCTTTTCGTGGGTCTTGGTGATGCTTTTGCCATTGGCGAATTCCTTGAATGGCTGCTTCCCGGACGTGCCCCAAAGATCAAGATCTCCGTTGGGCTTTGGTATGGGTGCGGGGGCTTTCACTTTGCGTGCCTGATTTCCGTTGTTAACGACTTTTCCCGAACCACGAGAGTGGCTGGAAGGCAGTTCGGGATGCTCAATCCGGTTTCTTCCCTCACGCGTGATTGTCACTCCCTTCACCTTGTCCATATCCAACCATTTCTTACGGAAGGAAGCATTGTTCACTGCCTTGTTGATAAGCGGCACAGGTCTTTCAATGAGGCGATAGCATTCCTCAATATCTTTGTATTCGATTCGCGGCCATGTCAACTTCACTAAAAGGTAGTACACAAACGCAGTTACGTACTCCATTTCAGAGTCGTTGAGTCTCAGGGGTTCCAAGAATCGCATGAGCTCCTCCGAAGTGATTTCTTGCGTCACGCTACGAGGACGCATCGAGTCGAATCCCGGCAACAACTGCTGCGGCTCGGGTGCATCGTTGCTCGTCGCCACATCCTCAACGGGTGTGCCACGATTTGGACTCGGCCTTGACGCCAACCCCGTAAGGATTTCCTTCACGTCTTGGAGGTTTCGTTGTACGAAATCTTCGTTGCCTTCCATTTCGATTAGACCTCGCGAGAGATCAATTTTTAGCTTTGTTGGGTTATCTGCCATGTTAATCTCCATTATTTGATTGATATTGACCTTAGCTGTTGATTGTGTTTATGTTGTTCAAAGGATAGTATACGAAACCTAAACCACAAAGTCAAGTACCCCGTAATGGTTCTGTAATTAGGCGATGTCTTACCAAGTAATTGTTTCTTCTGTCCTTCTCTTTAAATGCTTGCTTTCTCGTGTATTATACGCCTCCTTTGCCGCTGGAGTGCCTCTTCATTTGCCGCATAGACTCTAAGAATTGACGTGCTCGAGTTCCCCTTACATAGAGGCTCTGCCATTCCATGGCTGAATCGGTCTTAATGGCATGTTGAGCAAATGCGGCGAAGCTTGGAAAGTTAGATCTCTAATAAACAATGCCTTATGTGCGAAAATGCGCTTAATTTGGAATAATGGCACCGTGCTTCAGAGTGGCAGATGCTCGCAACATGGCGAATTTGTTGTTCAAAAAGACAAAAATTTTCCTTGACAATTAAGTCCAAGAGTATTATCATGTTGCTGTGTCGACTGTGTCCCTCTCGCAGTTATTGGGTTTAGTTAGACTCCCGCTCTTGTTCCAACACCCGGCTTCATTTCTAGCTGGGTTAACTCTCTCTATACGTCGATTACTGCGATTGAATAAGCAGGCCCTTCGAAAGTCCCACCAAAAGCCAATGCCAGTTAACCCAGCAGAAAAACTAAGACCCGCACGCTCGGTCTTCGATCCACTGTACGGGTATATCCATTTATCCGAATCCGAGTTTCGCGTTTGGAGGTCTCCGCTTTTTCAGCGCCTCGGGCAGATTCGTCAGCTTGGGTTCGTCAGTGTGCTGTTCCCCAGCGCGACGCATACACGTCTTTCACATTCTCTTGGTGTTCTCCATATCGCTCAGAAAATGATTGACGTTGTAAACACAAAACACGAGCGAAGAAATGAAGAACGACTCAGCGAAAAAGAGCAGGCGCTTATTCGCTTTGCTGCACTGCTCCACGACGTCGGACATCTTCCATTCTCGCATGTCGGCGAAGAAGCATATAAGGATGTGCTTCGGCCGATCGAAGTCAGAGAGAAGAAAACCCTAACTTTCGGGGAAGCGCGGGAGATATCGCTTACTTGCGATGAACTCCATGAACAAATATCCGCCAGAATTATTCTTGGAGACTCGAAAGAGATTGGCAAAGCGATAGAGTCATACAATGATGGGCTGCAATCCTCGGACAAAATCGAACCAAAAGACGTCGCTGATGTTCTTCGTGGGACCCCGGGCAACTTGTCGCGTCTGACCCCTTTCCTGAAATCAGGATTAGACGCTGATCGCCTCGATTTTCTACCAAGGGACTCCTACTTCGTTGGCTCAAAGTATGGAATTATCGAACAAGACACTTTGATAAAAAAGCTTCTCAGGATTAAGAACGAGGACACATACGAGCTGTGTGTGGAAGCCGACGCAGCGCTGATTGTCGATCACTTCTTACTATCAAGGTTCTACTGGTATTCCGTGTTGCTCGGCTATCCTCGGGTCATTTTTCTGGATATGCTTACAAAGAACGTCATGAAGTATTTAGTGGAGAAAGAAAGAATATGCACGATACGGAGACTCGACGCGATCACAAAGAACATAGGTCACAAGACCGAGATGCACGAGTTCATAGAGTTGCAGGACTCACAGGTGGTGATGGCAATGCGAGAATTGCATAAGGTCTTGGACGGGAAAACCGACATCGATCAAAAAGAGATGGAATTGGACACGTCCATCAAAGTTCTCATGGGCGGAAATGTCTCTCACATGTTTCATCGACAACAGAGCCTGATGGAACAAGCACAATATCGAGGGCTATTCGTTGATGAGAACATTGAAAGTGCTGAGCAAGATTCGACCAAGGAACTACGTAAGAGTAATCTGATCGGTGAACGCGCGTTCGTAAAGATTGTACACAAGAGTCGATCGGTGCATAAATGGATTCCCGGTATTGACACTGAGAATGGAGGCAAGTTTGATGAGAGTTGGAAAGAGGAGGCGCTTATCGAGTGTCGCAAGAAAGGCCTTCCGCCTTGCCTCCCACTCCAGCTCAGTGATACAAATCTAACACATCGAATTGGCGAATCGCGCCATGGCAACGAGAAAAGTAAGGCTCTTGTAAACGTGAATTTCGCAGTCTTCATACTGGAGCCGGGGAATCTGGAGCAAAAAGTCAAAATTAACAGCGCGCTCGAAGAGCATTTCAAAGAACTCATTCAACCCTTTGAGGAGGCTATACATGGACAAGCAAGGCTTGCTACTCAAACTGACTCTTAATGCGTTTGAACGGGAAGGTTTGGAAGTGACCACCGACAAGTTTGCAGGTCGAAAGAACGTACAGAAGGTTATCTATCTCCTTCAGGAACGAAGACTGCCATTTGGCTATGCTTTTAGTTGGTATCTAAGAGGACCGTATTCGCCCGGTCTAACCAAAGACTATTTTCGCGTTGAGTCCGACCTTAAGGAGTACTATGACAAAGAGGTCAAGGATTATCGACTAGACAAAACTATCAAGGACGAGATTTCCAAGATGGTCAGTGAACTTGGGACAGATGATTCAGATTTGGAAGCAGCAGCTTCGGCTCAATTTCTTATGGTCAATGAGGGTCTTTCCATCGTTAATGCTCTGAAAGAACTCAATAAGAGAAAGCCCGAATTAAGTGGATTTGACAAGGGAAAAGTGACGCGGTTTCTGAAAACGTTGTCCAAGTAACGCTTCTCGTCCGATTCCGGCGGGGTGAGGACACCCCGCTCGGTGAAGAATATGAAATGGATCGTCAACCCCGACGCACAACTCAACTTTCGCGTTGAGAAAATGCGTCTCGCAAAGGACAAGACGCATCTCAAAGTGAATGAATCGCTGACTCTAACGGGGATTCCGGAGGAGGTCTTTGAATACCGCCTTGGCAATCGCAGTGCGCTCGAATGGGTAATAGATCAGTATCAGATCAAGACTGACAAACGCAGCCACATCGAAAGCGATCCCAACCGCGAAGATGATGAGATGTACATTGCCCGGCTTGTTGAGCAAGTGATTCACGTAAGCCTTGAGACCGTGAAGATTGTGAAGGGGTTGCCAGAGGAATTTGCGCCACCAATTTCTTGGCCAGACGCTTTGGATGTGCCGTAGGGGCGGTCTAAGGTCTTCCGCAGCCCGCCCGTTTTCAGCGTTTCAGCATTCTCGCGGCGGCATGTGTCCCCAGTCCTCACATGCCCCTCACTCGCATGACGTCCGAGCGGGGCACGTGAAGACTCAAGACACGTGCCGCCGCGAGAAACCACTGCCCAAAGTTTCAGCCCTTCAGTGTTTCAGCTTTTCAGCCTTTTCCTCTAATTGAGGCGAGGCTGCCTCCAACTATTTTCACCGCCTCAAGCCTAACTCCAGCCCACTAAAAGGGATAACTCCAAGTCCAGAAAATTCAGTCACTTGAAAATTAAGTATTTATTATTAATATACTTAAAGTGCGGATCTTCCTCTTGACAAAGTGGTTTGAAGGTTGTATCTTATCCCAACCCTGCCTCCAGCAAGTCCTCTTTCCAATTCCTAATTCCTAATTCGAAATTCGTAATTCTCTTCCCCCCTGTCTTTCCAGCAAAAAACCGCTATTTGCCGAGAATTTGCCCGCAGAAACGCTGGTTTTGAGCACAAAATTTCTTGCATAAACCATTGAAAAATAACTGAATAAGCCCGTTTCGTTCCGCCAAAAATATATTTTTTCGCAAACACTCCTCTTCTATTGTTTTCTTACTCGATCTTCAGGTCGGATGTGGACACCCGCCACTCGGCGGTCATTTCCGATTTTCATCCTTCATCCTTCCGCCGGAACTTGTCCTGACAAAGGAAGGATCCTTTCCTCACAGCCCCACAGTTCGCATTCCGGCTTCATGATAGCGTGTTCCTGAGGCGACTCCAATCGGAGAGATTTTGTTCAGACGCGCGACTTCTTTTTCTGAGAACTTGACCTTCAGGGCTGCAAAATTCTCTTCGAGGTAGGTCATGCGCTTGGTTCCGGGAATCGGGATGATGTCTTCGCCTTGGGCGAGTACCCACGCAAGGGCAATCTGCGAAGGTTTGCGGTTTTTCCGGACGGCAAAATTCTCGACCAATTCCATCCACTGAAGATTTTTTTCAAACCGCTCGCCCTGAAACCGCGGAAATTCCTTGCGGCGATCGCCCTCTGCAAGTTCGGCTGTGTTTTTCACCGCTCCCGTCAGAAATCCCCGTCCGAGCGGACTGTACGCAACAAGGCTGATACCTAACTCGCGGCAGGCGGGTAGAATCTCAATCTCAACGTCACGCTCCCAGAGTGAATATTCATACTGTCCGGCAGTAATGGGATGCACTTGATGAGCGCGGCGAATCGTGTTTGCCCCCGCTTCCGATAGTCCAAGAAACCGCACTTTGCCTTCCCACACCAGATCGGACATCGCGCCCACCGTGTCTTCGATCGGCACATTGCGATCCACGCGATGCTGATAGTAAAGATCAATGGTCTCGATGCCAAGCCGCTTCAGACTGGCTTCACAGGCAGCACGCACATACTCCGGCCTGCCATTCACGCCCAGCCACTCGCCGTTTGGCCCGCGCACATAGCCGAATTTGGTGGCGATAACCACTTGCTCGCGGCGGTCTTTGATCGCTCGCCCCACCAGTTCTTCGTTGTGACCCACGCCATACATATCCGACGTGTCCAGAAAATTGCAGCCCAAGTCTAACGCCCGATGAATGACCGCGATGGATTCCGCATCATTCCTCGGCCCATAGAACTCCGACATTCCCATGCAGCCCAACCCCATTGCCGAGACCAGCGGGCCCTCTTTTCCTAATTTGCGTTGCGGAATTTTATGTTTCATTTATTGGCTCGAGTTACCCCGTTTGATTGGCTGAAAAAGATTCGTTCTTGTTGAGGCATTCAGATTCCGGCAGGATTGTGAGAAGAGCGCACTGCCGTGCGGCGCTACCCCTGCTCAGCGGCCATCGTTTTCATCCCTCCGCCCTCATCCCTCACTTCAGTTCCACTACTGTGCAGCCGAAGTCATCGCTGTTTGGGCCGCCGTCATGATAGCTCTTGACCAGCGGGTGTGTGTCTAAAAATTCCCGGACTTTCACGCGCAACGCTCCGGTGCCTTTGCCATGAATCAGTGAGACTTCCTTGTAGTTGAGTTCGGCTGCTGAGGCAAGATAGGAGTCTATTTCCGGCAGCGCTTCCTCGCCGTATTTGCCCCGCAAATCGAGTTTTGTAGGAACCCATGGGGTGTTGAGTTCGACTGTCATCTCCACACGTTTGAGCTTTCCCTTTTTCTCCTCCGGTGCGGCAAACAGTCGGTTCGCATCCACCCACAATCGCACTCCGCCGATTTCGATTTCCGCTCGCTTGCCGTGCTTCTGAATCGAAACCACTTTGCCGACTCCGTTCATGTCCTCGATTTCCACGCGATCGCCGACGGCAGCTTTCTCAAGTTTCACCCGTTCCGGTTGCGGCGGCGCAAGAGTCTTTTCGGCTTCCTTCTGCGTCTTCTCGACTTCGCCCTTGACGACTGCAATTCGTTCGCGCGCAGCTTTGATTGCTGCTGAACTGGCGGCGCCCTCCTTGACTTCCTTGATGGCCGCTTCGAACTCGCGGCTCGCATGCAGCATCAGATACTCGGCTTCGGCCAGCGCTTTTTTCTTGGTTTCCGCCTTGACCTTTTTCAATTCGCTCACTCGCTCTTCGTAGAGTTTTTGCAGCGCGGCGTATTCATTAAGTTTGAGGTCGCTCTGCCGACGCAGCTTCTCGTAGTCTTCGATCTTGCGCGACAGATCTCCCACCAATTCTTCCAAACCCATCAGCCCTTTGCCAAGAAAGCTCTGCGCATGTTCGAGCAGTGACTTGGGAAAGCCCACACGCGCGGCAATTTCCAGAGCATAGCTCGAACCGGGGACACCGGAGCGATACACATAGGTCGGAGTCAGGCTCTGCTCATCAAAAGCCATCGAGCCGTTTTCCATTCCCTCGGTCTCATGGGCAAACGCTTTGAGTCCGCCATGATGCGTGGTCACGAGACTTACTGCTTCCTGTCGTGTCAATTCCAGCAGAATCGCTTGCGCAAGCGCCGCTCCCACTGCCGGGTCTGTTGAAGAGCCGATCTCGTCCACAAGAATGAGTTTTGGGCGACTCGGATCTATGACCAACCGCCGCAGCTTGCCGATGTGCGCGGTGAATGTGGAGAGATCGCTTTCGATGGATTGCGCGTCGCCGATGTCCGCATGAATCCCGGCAAAAAACGGAAGTTCACTTCCGGGAGCAGCAGGCACAAATAATCCCGCCGCCGCCATCGCGCAAAATAAACCGACCGTCTTGAGGGCAACGGTTTTCCCGCCGGCATTCGGGCCGGAGATTACAATTGTTCGCACCGGCGGAGTGATTTCAATGGTCAGCGGAACCACCGCATTCTTGAGTCTATCGAGCAAGAGGGGATGACGGCCCTTCCAGATTCTCACTTCGCCCTTGCTCGTGAACTCCGGCTCCACGCTGTCCCAGCGAAGCGCCAACCTTCCCCGCGCATAGAGTTCATCAAGCTCCGCCAGAGTCTCCAGTGTGTTTGTCAGGTCGGGGAGCGCGGCGCGAATCAGCGCCGTGATCTCCTGCAGAATGCGGTGGATTTCCTTCTTCTCGTCAATCTCAAGCTGGCGGACTTTGTTGGAGATTTCGAGGGTCTCCACCGGCTCCATGAACACCGTTTGCCCGGAAGAAGATTGATCCACAATCATCCCTTGCACTCGACCCCGCATCTCCTCGCGCACGGGCAAGACGAGCTTGCCGGAGCGATAACTAATCACCTCTTCCTGCAATGCTCCCGATGCGCTCCACTTGCTCAGAATTTTTTGCAGTTTCGCTTCGAGATGCTTCTCCTCCTTGTGGATGGCCTGCCGGATGTGCTTGAGTTCATGCGAGGCATCATCCTTGATTGTGCCATCGGTCTCAACGGTGTCTGTTATTCGCTTTTCGATCTCTTCAAAAGAGGTCATTGTTTCGGACAGACTGAAGAGAAGCGGGGCGGCGGACTTGCGCGACCGAAGATATTGCTTCATCTCGCGGGAGACATGCGCCGTATTGCCGATTTTGAGCAAGGACTCCGGTTCCAGCGCGACTCCTTCCACAGCCGCTCGCTTCAATTCTTCCCGAATATCAGTCAATCCATAAATCGGAAATCCGCCGGTGGCTTCGCGCAGTAGTCGAACAATCTCACCGGTCAGCATCAGCCAATGCTCAGCTTCCTCCATCCTGTCAAAGGGCGCAAGCGTCTTCAGTCGTTCCTCCCCAAGCGCCGAAACCGCAAGGGCTTTGACAATTTCGCGGATGCGATCGAATTCGAGAGCGGTTAGTGTTTCAGGAGCGATCATTTCTACTTATAGTCCTTCTTGAAAGTGCGTTGCGATCACGGATTCCATCTGGCGCGGAGCAGCACCGAGGACGGTACTGCCTAGTAATGACGGGGCTCGGAGAGCTGCATCGCAACTTACTGTCGAGAAGTACTATGGTCTTATTTAACCTTTTCGAGCATAAAGATGTTCTCGTTCCGCCATGATTTGACTTCGGCAACTTTGAGCGGTGCAAACTGTTTTGCAGAGTCAAGAAAGTCTTGAAAACCATCGCGTGTCCAGCAATGAAAATGAATGCTGTAGCCCATATCGAAGAGAGCCTTGGCGCGTTGCTCCGCTGCGTCATCGGTCAGGTTTTCAACGTTCAAAGCCCATTCCCGGAAATGTTGCATGCGCGAAATACTGGGGCCATGCGTGTGATCAGCGAGCAGATGTTTCCACGTGGTCTGGGTGCGGTTCTTATCAAAGGTCCGTCGCATGTCCGGCACAGCCATGAAGACCATTCCCCCCGCCCGTAACTTGCCGACAAAAGTCATCAGTGTCGCAATCGGATCTTCGCAATGTTCAATCACATGATTGGCAATCACAAAATCCAAAGCGCCGTCTTGCACACAGGCCATGTCTTCGCCGTCGGCCACCAGGGAAACATAGAATTTTCTGTTCGAGAGTTCAGGATAGTGCGCGTACAGATCGCCGGGCAGGAGGTGATCCAAATAATAAGCGGTTGCCTGTTTGGGCAGAAAGAGCGGGCGATCAAGGGCGCCGATCTCAATCCCGATTCCCTTCAGATGCTTGCGCGCGAGTTGATACCGTCGGTCAAGCGCATGCCGTGCAAGCCGTTCCATTGCCGGTGTGCTTCTGACTGCGGCTTTAAGCAAGGCGAGCATGTTGTTTCCGTGCACTGCGGCAGCATTCTCTGAATTCATCTTCTCGTTTCACACCCGCGTTCGGATTTCCCTGGATTCCCAATGAGAAAGCGAGAAGGCTGCATCCTTGCCCCAGCGAATGAGTTGCGAGTTGTTCAGGTAAGATCGAATCTCGCCGGTTGTATCCATCATCTCGGCAGCAACGACAAGAAATGCGATGACCATTGCGCCTTTGGCAATCCCCGCGCATGTTCCGAGAATCCTGTCCGGCCACTTGAGCGGAGTTTTGTCAATCGCCTTGTGAAGTGCATGGCCGATCAGAGTGAACCCAATGTAAATCAGCAGGAAGAACGCCAAGAAGAGCAGCCCAACCACCCATTGCTGCTGCCAGCCCGGGCCGGCAAAGTGCATCACAAGCTCGGCAAGCTCGGTGCGATAAACATACGTCGCAAACAGCCCAAGAATAAGCCCGACAGTCGTCAGCAATTCCCAGACAAAGCCCCGCTTGATTCCACCGATGGCAAAACCAAACAAGAATAATAGAATGATAATGTCGAGCAGATGCACGCGGTTCCTCGTTTGAGTTTACAGCCCTCAAATTACCAATACCCTGTGTCAATTGCAAGCGAGCTACGGTCACTCACCCCCCCTATCCCCCCCGTAAACGGAGGGGAAAGAATGTTTATGAAAAAACCGCCAGCCCGTTTGATGGGTTGGCGGCCTTAAGTCAAATAAAAACAATCTTTTTAGCGGTTGGCGAGGCGCTGCATCTTCCGAGCTTTCCGTTTGGCTAAGTTATCTTCGCGCTTTTTGATTTCGCAGGGTTTCTCGTAGTATTGGCGCTTGCGGATTTCGGCCATAAGTCCTGATTTTTCGCAGCTTTTTGTAAAGCGGCGAAATGCCCGTTCAAAGGGTTCACCTTCACGTAACTTTATGTATGGCATTGTACTTACACCTCCTTCCGCACATGGTTTGTTTGTGTTTTAAGCAAGGAAATATAGTCATAATTGAGCGGATTGTCAAGCGACTCTCTGCTCAGAGCCTGTATTGTAGTACTTTTTGTGTTCTCGGATTCCGGCAGGGTTGCGAGGACTTAACCCTGCTCGGCGAACACTCTCTTCATTCGAATTTTGGATTTTGGATTTCCTCTTGAACCCTTCCCCAAAAGCTCGTATATTACTTTAATTCATTTCTCTCCTGTTCGACAGTCAAGGAGTCCCTATGCGCAACCTCATGCTAAACATCATCTTACTCGCTTTGTTCCTGTCCTCTCACATCGCCTATTCACAGCCTGATACCCTCTGGTCGAGCCGGATTTCCGCCTCTACGATGAGCCCGGTTATCTATGGAGCAGTCGAGCTTTCGAACGGTGACTTTGCTCTGGCCGGAGATGGTTTTCCAACCGTCGGAACGGATATTATGCTCGTGGCTCGCATGAATGCCAGTGGAGGAGTAGTCTGGTCCCGCACCTATGGCCAGCCGCCCTGCGCCACCTTTGCCGTTGCTGAGTTGCCTAATGGAAATCTGTTTGTGTCCGGCTGGGGCGATAATGGCGCGAATGTCCTTCTCTTAGGGCTGAGCGCTGCCGGTGACAGCTTATGGAGTAGAACCTATAGCAGTGACGGCCTGACTCGATCTTATGACATGATCCGTTTGCAGGATGGCAACTTCGCAGTGATCGGCTATCGCTTGGGTGCGGACGGGCAGCATTCCGATCTCTGGCTGTTGAAGTGCAATGCGAGCGGGGATACCTTGTGGACGCGCTCCTTCGGCGGCAATGATACCGACATTGGATATCGAATCGTTGAGCAGGCCGACGGCTCGTTGGTGATCGGAGGATACACACGCAGCATCGGCGCAGGCGATTATGATATGTGGCTGTTGCGCCTGAGTCCAACCGGCGATCAGCTCCTGAGCCGCACCTTCGGAACAGCGGCCTACGAAGTTTGCTACGGTCTTTCTAACGGCGACAGCGTTCTTTATCTGTGTGGCCGCACTACCCCCGGCGGTTCCAGTCACGGCTATATGGCCAAGACCACTGCGCTCGGTGACACGCTCTGGGTTCGTACTTACACTCAAGGACAAACCGATGAACAACTGCGCGATGTTGTAGCCAAGCAAAATGGCGGTGCGATGTGTGTAGGCTGGTCGGCAACCACGGTAGATGCCCGGCAATTTTGGGTGTTGTCTGTTGATGCAAATGGAGTGGATGAATGGAACTGGACCTACGGCCCGACCGGAAGCAGTTTCTATGGGATTATTCCGGTCAACAGCGGCGGCCATCTGGCCTATGGGCAGATTCAGGAGGGAACACAGCGAAAGGGCTACGTACTGCGCATGTCTTCACCGCGAGGAATCGTGGGAACCGTGCGCGAAGTGATTTCTCATGCGCCGATTGTCGGAGCGCGAGTCGGGGTGATGGGGTATCCGCAATATGCAGTCACCAACCAAGAAGGTTTCTATCGCCTCGTACTGCCCGCCGGAACCTATAATGCAATGGCTTATGGCCCATGTGTTTCGCGGGACACTGTTTTTTCCGTGGTTGTTCCGGCGGACACGGTTGTGACTGCGGACTTTGAAATTGGCTTCCCGCATTATGTCCCGATGCACAGCTCGATCAATGCGATTGTTCAGAACCGGATCATCTCGACGATGCCGCTACGGATTGTCAATAGCGGAACCGGCGCAATGGAGTTCGGGGTCGCTTGTGAGGCAATCTCTCCGCCGTCAGATTGGCTAAGTGTCCTGCCGGATACCGGATTGGTTCAGCCGGGTGACACCTTGGTTGCGCAAGTGCAGTTCAGTCCGGACACAACTGACGACGGCCAGTTCGACTTCTACGGATTGCTGCAGATTCGTACCAATTCCTGCCC
>JAGVEU010000023.1 GCA_020057985.1 Calditrichota bacterium
AGCAGACCTGCTCAATGGCGGCTTACTTTTAAGAAACAGTATAGCAATGAGCGGCGGCTTTCGTATCTTGGGGTATGACACACAAAGCGCTATGACAGGTTCGGGTCCGTTTGGACCGCTTTTTGGACGGGGTATTATGGTTATTGGGGCTCCGTGAGCGTCGTCAGTGGGCGTCATTTTATACTGATTCCCGAAAATCTTCCGGCATTGAGCAATCATTACGATCTTCTCTCCCCCTACTTTAGTAGGGGAACAAAGGGAGTCAGCGTCAGACGGATGCCGGAATTCTTTTGAGAAGCAGTATGACTCATATAGTCATTCCCGATGGTAAATTGGAATGCCAATCCTGTTTCCCCCCTTGCAAGGGGGACAAAAGGGGGGTTCTTGATGCCAACTTATTTTCGGGAACCACTATAAAATCCGCCGAAAGTGGACTCCCCCCTTGATCGTCATTCTGGGCACCGCGTAGTGGTCATCCAGAAGCTCTTGCTCAGAACGGCTTGTTGTCGGGCACATGCA
The DNA here is from genome assembly GCA_020057985.1 of Calditrichota bacterium. Classification (GTDB taxonomy): domain Bacteria; phylum Electryoneota; class RPQS01; order RPQS01; family RPQS01; genus JAGVEU01. The sequence continues at coordinate 520 of JAGVEU010000023.1, forward strand.
CAAAGAGGCAGCCGTTTCCGACCGCCTCTTTCAGCCTTTCAACTTACTTGTTCTGTTTCTACTTCATCAGCAACATCTTCTTGGTGGCGCTGAATGCAGCTGTCTCCATCCTGCAAATGTACAGGCCTGACGGTAAACCAGCGTCGACAAAATTCACGCGATGTCGCCCGGCATCCATGTTACCATTGACTAACACCTTCACTTCCTGTCCCATAAAATTGTAAATAGTCAAGGTTACATAACCTGATTCCTTCATATCGAAAGTTATCTGTGTACTCGGATTGAAAGGATTCGGGTAGTTCTGAAGTAGAGCATACTCGGTGATTGTTGCATTAGAAGCTATCGGTGTCGCTTCGACGGTTTGAAGCTCTTCTCGCATACTATTCAGATCCACGGAGACAAGTGTGTAGGAGTAGGAAGTGCCGTTCAGAACGCAGCGATCTGTCCATTCATAGGTGTGAGCCTCACCAGCAGCTGGAACTGAAGCAACAAGGTTGCCATTCCTTTGGATATCAAAGCTTGCGTTATCCGTTTCAGAAGCCGTTGCCCAACGCAATTCAATCATGTTATCACCGGGGATAGCAGTGAACGATAGCAGTTCGACCGGCAGCACATTATCTGTAAGAAAATCCAGAGTATCAATTCGGCCAACTTCTACGGAGAGATCTGCAAAATTCTGGGTGCCTATATAGATTCCGTTATGATAAACGCTCCATACGGCCTCAGGAAACTCCGGCGCGGAGAGCGTGACATGCTTCACGCCGTTGCCGATATAGATCAAACGATATTTCCCAAGGGCATCCACATAGTCTGTCGCATCGGATGAATTCAGCTCCGCTCCCACAGGAAAGAGACCGCTGCTGGTACTCCTAACAACACCGGTGATGACAGCAGCCGGCTCGAAGTTCTCGTAATTGTACGGTTGCGTCATTCCCACATCGGACACGTGCACACCAAAGTTTATGTCACCGCTGGGATATAGGAAAGCGTTCAGAATATGATATGGACCGTTACGCAAATTGCCGAATACATACCTTCCATCAAAGTGAATAGGGATCATCGTTGGACTACCTGCTTGCACTTCCGCGAATCCCGATCCTTGAGCAATCGTCCGCCCATCCGCATCTCTGAGTTCAGCGAAACCAAGAATCACAGCGTGAGTATCAAAGACTGCTTCCATGCGCACAATCAACTCGTCGTACCTGCTGTTTCCGTTATTGTCCACCGCATAGTCGTCATGATTTCCGGTATACTGAACCATGACCGGAGCGCCTTCAAACTGATTTGCCTGATAGAACTGAGTGGGATACTCCGGTTGCACGTGCAGAATAGTCAAATAATCTGCACCTTTCACCTCAAGGAATTTAAGCGCGTACGGCCCGTTCACCCCGTGTTCCTGAATAATTGTGCCGGGAAAATCCAGTGTAATGGTTTGATTTCCAACCGCAAGGCTTACGGAAGTGTTGGCAAAGGCAAATGCTTCACCTGCCGTAGCCAAAGGGGAGGCAGGCTCGGCCAGCCATCCCGCAATCTCATAGGTTCCCGCACTGTCTACCTGTACTCCCAGTTGGAATCGGAGAACATCGAAATGACCGTTGCCGTTCAAGTCCATTCCGAAATCGGAGTGAGTACCATTGAGTTGAAGCGCTGCCAGATCAAAGTTATTGGCTTGGTAGGCCTGCGTGGTGTGCTCTGAGCCAGCAATACTTGAACCCTCAGAGTTTTGCAGAATAAGAGAAACGCGATATGGGCCATTCAAACCTTTGCTACGAATGACTCTTCCGGGGAAGTCCACATTGATATTTTGAAATCCCGATGCCAAATCCTGCTGGACAGATGCATTGCTGATATTCACCGAGTCCTTCATCAGTGCAGCGATTACAGCATAGGTTCCAGCAGTGCGGACAGCTAAGCCGACATGAGTACGCAAGATATTAAAGTCTCCGTCACCATCTGTATCGATACCCTCGTCGCTTGAGGCAGCAAACCCGGCACCTAATTCACCGAATTGCACGTATGGGAAGGAAGGAGTCACATGATTGAGTTGGTCTTCCTGACCATTCGTACTGTAACCGAATGCCACCAGTGTGTACGGGCCATCCTCACCACTTTGAAATATCTGCTCGCCGGAAAAATCGAGGGTAGCCGCAATTGTACCTGCCAAACCAGAGTAGCTGAATTGAGTCGGAAGCATGTAGTAGTATTGGGGACGATTTGCAATTACTGCACCATTCTTCTCTAACCATGCTTTTACGACATAGTTGCCGGGCTGAGTTACAATAAATGAAACCTCCGCAGTCAACGCCTCATAGAAACCATCTCCATTTTGATCTACCGGGGTGTAGGAGACTACTCCGGTAAAGTGCATAAGATCACTATCCAAGCTCCGCGAACGAGTCATGCCATTGGGCATGATAACGGTTGCGAGCATTGGACGGTTGAAACCCGCGTCAACCTGTCCATTCAAAGAAGCCAGTTCAGGCTGTGGTGTGCCCCACTTATCGGGCAGCGATGCAGTTGCCAAAGGAGGAGCGACATCCACGGGAATTTCGCACCAATTATTACCTTCGTTCGAGGATTCATTGATGACATTTTGATAGTCAGCTTCCAGACGTATAATGTGACTACCTTGTGAAGCAAAGGTGTAAGGCCAGTCTTGAATATAGGCAGAGGAGTTTTGTTCGAGCGGTGGAGTCACCGTCCAAGATGCAACGGGATTTCCATCCACTAAAATGCGAACATCAAAGCCAACTGTTGTACGACCGCCAGCATTATGAATTGCCCAGTCGATAAATGCCGGCTGACCCGCGCGGGATTGTGATTGCGTGCTCGTTCCGGAGACATTCGACACAATGATTGGTCCATCCCATCCTGTGAGCGTGTAACACGCTAAGTCCGCGGCAGGAGAATAACCATAGTTACCCCAACAACCAAAGCCATTGCGCTCATAAACATTCTCAGGCGGAGCTACCTTCGTCACGGTTGGTCCTTCGATCGTAGTTGTCATTGTAGGATTGTCAAAATTCCACGCAATAAACTCATGGTCAGTGCCGTAATCCTTGTTGTATGTTGCATCTTGATAGCGTGTTCCAAATTTCCGCAGACTGTGAGATGAGAACTTATAGCGGTTATAAGCGCCGCCCGTATATGGGTGTACGTTACCGGGGAAGCCTGGATCAAGAGATCCTGTCCCTGCTCCATTACTCACGGTCACGAAACCATTATTTGTGCTGCCTTGCGGTGGAGTAGTCCATCCTAAAGGCACTCCAAGGACGCTGCACATATTCTCCATGACTTCACTGAACCTATAGCAATCACCCCAGTGGCAAGGATCATCCCCGACAAGTTGTTGCCAATTGCACGTATTGGGAAAATATCCGTACCACCAATGATTTCGTCCATAGTTATAGAGTCCACCTCGGACATTGAGTACTACATTATCCGGATTTATCGCGCCACTTCCCCAAGAACAGGCCTTCTCGTACCATATACGTCGAGGTGATGCGGTAATCGGAGTTGTATATGTAACTAAAACTTTTCGTTGAATCGTTTCCGTAGAAGTCTCAAAGGTGTTTGGATCTGTGTAGGTTACACGAAGCTCAAGAGTATAACTATCGACAGTGTTTGGGCTTCGGAGCACGACGATGTGTTCCCACGATGGCGTAAAACTCATGCCACCGCTTGGCGTAGCATCAGTGTAATTCCATCCGCATTCCCAAGATGGTGGGACTACACTGGTTGGACAGCTATTGATATGCAGACGAAGGCTGAATGATGAATTCCGTGGAACACTAATTGGGTACTCATCAAAGGAAATTCTATCACCACCTCCACTCATGCAATTAAATTCTTTCAGCCATATAACACCATCAGGGATTTCTCTAATAGGATTGCCCCCCAGAACGGTGATGCGATCTACTTGAAAACTGGTTTCTTCAAGTTCAATCGCGTAATCCACCACATTCCCCCAATTCCAGTATTCCCAACACGGATCATTCGGATCATCCCCCCAACCGAGGTTTACACGCAGGTATGTCTGTCCCACATGATTAGGAGGAATGGTGGCTTGAGCATATCCTGTCATGATGCCAGAATAATTGATATTCAGATACCCCGTTAAAGCCATGTTGATGACCTGCTCACTGGGTTCCCAAGTATGATTGCCATTCCAGTCAATCCATCCGTTGACATACTCCGGGCTGTCATCATATTCCGGACATGGATTGCCAGATGAGCAACCCGTTGGGTTAGCTATGAAAATCTCCACTACAAATGATATGTTGTTGTCATCAATAGTCCATGTGACATCACTGATGGATTCATACCACGTACTTCCACCATAGCTGTCGCAATAGCCGGGAGTTCTGGCTGGTTCTGAACGTGGACTTTCGGGCGGGGTTCCACGTTGTGCATAAGCCGTTAGCACACTCATTACTAAGAGAACCAGAACCACGGCATAGGGCAAGCAGACAAGGTTAGCCATAGAAAAACGCGATCTGTGTAACATTTTTTATTCCTCTTGATAATTAAAACAGTCGGTTCTGAAAAAGTTTGTTTTTGGATTTTGCTGGCGACATGGTGTAAATGCGAGCCTGTCTACGCAGCGTAGGACATCAGGCAATAACCACTGAAGTCCGATTGCTGCGGACTGTTGGGGAAGAGTAGCCTATTAATGTGGATAAACAGGCGCGAAAGAAGAGTCGAAAAAGTGCCCAGAGGAGCTTTTGCAGGTCAGACTAACCATCAGTTGTATCGGCAACCCCGGACGGCCAACATGCTCTTCCTACAGCCAGCGACTCAAACTGGCACTCAAACGAGGGCCAATCAATTTGACAGGATAACCGAACCAGCCGATGGCTCAAGTTGAGCATTGAATCTAAACGAATCCGTAGTATAGTTCATCAAGGACTCGATGCTGGTGACTTTTCTCGAACAAGAGCCAGGTGCTTTTTTCACTGTGAAATATATAGAGACTGAACGAGGAGCGCAAGGAAATTCGCCCTCCTATTTCGGATTTCTATTTTATACAGTCTTGTCCACTTTGAATACTATGCCGCTTAGATATACTCAATATGCTTGTTTGGTCAGATATTAACGCTGGGTGCAATGAATGCCAAAGTCCCGGTCAACCAGCCTTGCTACTTCTGAAACAACAGGTTAAGAATTCTGGCAAGGTAAACAACAAACGAGAGCCCTGATCAACAGCCAAAATCGGAAGAGGCAACCGTTTCCGACTGCCTCTTTCTGCATTTCAGTATTTCAGCATTTTCTAAAACTCAAACCCGCCTTCTTTCGCTAACACCGCCCGAACATTTTTTTCGATCTCCGCCAGTTTTTCAGGACTGCGGGCTTCGAAGCGCATGACCAGTGTGGGCTGGGTATTAGAGGCGCGAACGAGTCCCCAGCCGCCATCGAATTTGACACGCACACCGTCGAGGTCAATCGTTTCTAAACCCTCTTTCTTGAAAGCCGCTTTCACTTTATCCACCAGCGAGAATTTAATCTCATCAGGACAATCCACACGGATTTCCGGAGTGTTGAAGGCTGGCGGCAAATCAGCAAGTTCTTCGGCAATCGTGTGCGGCAATTGACTGATAATTTCCACCAGTCTGCCCGCCGCGTAGATTCCGTCATCGAAACCAAAATAGCGGTCCGCAAAGAACAGATGGCCGCTCATTTCACCTGCTAACAGAGCCTTTTCCGTCCACAGTTTGTTCTTAATCAGCGCATGGCCGGTCTTCCACATAATTGGATTGCCGCCGCGTTTTCGCACGTCGTCGAAGAAATTCTCGCTGCACTTGACGTCGGCGATCACCGTTGCGCCGGGACTTTTCTTCAAAATCGAACGGGCAAACAGAATCATCAGTTGATCGCCCCAGATGACTTTACCGTTCTGGTCAATCGCTCCCAGCCGATCGCCATCGCCGTCAAAACCTACTCCCACTTCCAGCCCTTTTTCCGCGACAATGGCTTTCAGATCCTTCAGATTTTTTTCCACCGTCGGATCGGGATGATGATTGGGAAAGGTTCCGTTCACCTCGCTGAACAAATCATAGACTGTGGCTCCCAGTGCTCGGAAGATCTGCGGCGCCACCAAACCCGCCACTCCATTGCCGGAGTCCATGCCCACCCGCACTGAGCGATCCAGCTTGAGATTGGCGGATAGCCATGAAATGTACGG
>JAGVEU010000250.1 GCA_020057985.1 Calditrichota bacterium
CCGGAGGCGCGTTATCAAGAATTATCGCTCCAAATGGAGCGAGGACTGTTTCAAGACTTGCGGCTGTGGTATCGCGATACTCAACAGCCACGACAATGCTTGTGTCAAGGTAGCCAATTTTGGACACGGAAACCGTGTGGCTGTCCACAGTAACATCCGTAATCAAAGCTGGCGTCCGCTCAGCTCTTTGCGTATTGTCAATCTTGATTATTGCGCCAGTGAGTTCATTTCCTGATGCGTCAAAAAGCGAAACATACACACTGCCTGTCAGACCTTGATCTGACTTTTCGACTTCGCAGCCGAAAATCCAGATGCACACACAGATCAGAGTGCATAGTATGAATGCAAGCGTTCTTGAACCTCTATTTGGAATCAGTCTTAGCATAGGAAGCTGGAATTATCTTGCGTCCAATGAACTTCTCAAGAAACTGGACATGATTGCGAAAAGCAAGTCTTGGCAGATTTTCAAACTCAAAGAATTCGACAGTATCCGCGTCATCTCCAGCAGACAGTGTGCCGTCAATTATTTCCGCTGTGTAACAGAGCACGATCAGATCTCCATAATACCCCTTCAGCACTGAGCAAGCGTCCAGAACTTCAAGAGGTTGACAATGTAGGCCTGTTTCCTCGAACACCTCACGAATAGCAGCGTCCTTGGGACTCTCCCCTGCCTCAATGAAGCCTCCCGGCAAACCCCACCTGCCGAGTCCGGGCTCGATATTGCGCTTGACGAGCAAGACGCTGCCATCCTTGGTCAGAATGGCCGCGACTGACGGAACAGGATTCAGATAAACAACACGGCCACATTCGCTACAGATCGGTCGCTGGCGACCCTCGTAGTTTTGGAAGAGCAACACCCCACGGCATTGTGAGCAGTATTTTGGAAGTCTGTTCATCGAGCATATAGGATTGCCGGAACTGTCTATCTACTCATGGAGGTGGCTTTGTCCGCTTCGTCGAGCCGCGGAATTAGTCCAAGCCGCTCCGCGGCGACCGAGGCGGCCTTTTGTTCAGCCGCCTTTTTTGACGTGCCTTCTCCCCTGCCCTGCACAATACCATTGATGACCACCTCGACCACAAAGCGCTTGGAGTGATCGGGACCGGATTCTTCGCGCACTGCGTAGATTGGATTCGACCACTGTTGTGCCTGCGTATGCTCGAGGACGAGGCTCTTGTAATTGACAAACTCCTTTTGTGTCACAACCTCGCGCCAATTGCCGAGCAAGTGAGTTTCGACAAATTGTCTTGCGGCGCCATAGCCGCGGTCAAGGTAGATGGCGCCGATCAGAGCCTCGTAAGCGTCCTCAAGAATCGAAGCACGTTCGCGACCACCGGTTCGCTCTTCGTTGCAACTCAACAAGACATATTCCCCGAGGTGAATGGTCTGCGCCGCGCGAACAAGTGCGGATCCACTTACGATGATCGAACGAAGCTTTGTCAGCTCGCCTTCCTCCATCATTGGAAAGAGATGAAAGAAGTACTCAGCAATTACCAAGTCCAGCACGGCATCACCGAGGAACTCCAAACGCTCGTTGGATTTGCCTCGCTCTTCGCCGGACTGCTGAAGCGCCGAACGATGCTTCAGTGCATCTATTAGATAAAGTTCGTTCCGAAAACGATAGCCAATTCGCTTTTCAAGTTGATCAAAATGAACTCGAGTCTCTCGTGAAAGGCTGCTGCGCCTGCGTCCAAGAATCCTGACAAGCCAAAACATCTCAGATCCGCACTACATTTTCCGGTAATCCGGTTTTGCGAAGATTAGAGTCGAGTTATGCCCGCCAAAACCGAACGCATTGGAGAGCGCGACGTCCACCCTTCTCGGTTCCGCCTTGTTGGGCACGTAGTATAGATCGCATTCGGGGTCCTGGTTTTCGAGATTGATTGTCGGAGGCAGAAGATCATGCTGAGTTGCCATGATACAAGCAATCGCTTCGAGGGCCGCCGCCGCACCGAGGCAGTGCCCAGTCATTGATTTTGTCGAAGAGACAGCGAGCCTGTCCGCGTGAGATTCGAACACCACGCGAATTGCGCGCGTTTCCGCCGGGTCACCGACATCGGTTGAAGTGCCGTGCGCATTAATGTAATCAATCTCCTCTTTGTCTACACCCGCATCCCTTAAGGCTGCTCGCATGGATCTAATTGCTCCTTCGCCTTGCGGATGAGGGGCCGTAATATGATAGGCATCAGCACTCGCCCCTGAGCCGAGCAATTCCGCATGGATCCTCGCGCCTCTTGCCTTTGCATGTTCAAGCTCCTCAAGAACAAGAATACCGGCTCCTTCTCCAATGACAAATCCGTCGCGGTCACGGTCAAAGGGACGACTGGCGCGTTGCGGCTCATCGTTTCTTGTGGAAAGAGCTTTAAGGGCGTTGAAGCCACCGACACCCATGTGATTGACGGCCGCTTCAGTACCACCAGCCAGAATAACATCTGCTTCTCCTGACTGAATCAGGCGCATTGCCACATGAATGGAGTGGCCGCCAGTCGAGCATGCGGAAACAACAGCGAAGTTCGGTCCGCCCAAGCCGAAGGTGATGGAGATTTGACCAGCTGCGATATCGGGAATCATCATCGGAACAAAAAACGGACTGATCTTGCGCGGGCCTCGTTCAAAGAGAATTTTGCATTGCTCTTCAAAAACGTGCATTCCGCCGATTCCGCTGCCGATAGTGACTCCAATGTCTTCCGGTTTGAATCCATCGCTTCCGGGCGCAAGTGAAGCATCGTGAAGCGCCTCATGCGCCGCGACGATAGCAAATTGCGTGAATCTCTCCATGCGCCGCGATTCCTTTGGATCAATGACCGGCGAGGGGTTGAAGTTCTTCACTTCACACGCGAATTTCGTGGCATAGGCTTCAGGGTCAAATAGGGTAATCGGACCGGCGCCGCTTGCGCCCGCACAGATTCCTTCCCAAAATGCCTTTCTGCCAATGCCGAGGGGGGAAACAACCCCGATACCCGTAACTACAATTCGTTTTCTCATTCTGATGGGTTTATGACTCAGCGAGTCATGTCCGCCGATTTACTTTGCCGCAAGCTTCGATTGCAGGTACTCAATGGCCGTTCCCACAGTCTTCATCTTCTCGGCGTCTTCGTCAGGAATTTCCAGATCGAACTCTTCTTCAAACGCCATGACCAACTCGACCAAGTCGAGGGAATCAGCGCCCAGATCTTCGACGAAACTTGCAGTCGGTGTCACGCTTGCAGCGTCTACTTGAAGCCGGTCTGCTATGATCTCGCGAATTTTTGCTTCGTAATTGTTCTCACTCATGGAATTGTCCTCCAGTTCGATAGTTTATTCTCTTTAGCTAATGTCTGTTCGTTTTAGGTTCGCATTCCGCCGTCCACCTGAAGCACCTGCCCGGTTATATAATCTGATGCCGGTGAGGCCAAAAAGGCACATGCCTGCGCCACGTCTTCCGGCTTACCCAGATAGCTCAACGGAATAGCTTTCAAGTATGCATCTTGCGTTTCCTGCGAGAGTTCCTTGGTCATGTCAGTGACGATATACCCTGGCGCAATTGCATTTACTCGCACTCCTCGCCCCCCGAGTTCCTTTGCGGCGGATTTTGTGAATCCGATAATGCCCGCCTTGGAAGCCGCATAATTCGCCTGACCCGCATTTCCCATAACGCCAACCACGGAAGAAATATTCACGATCTTGCCATACCGCGCCTTCATCATCACTTTGGCTGCGGCTTTGGTGCATACGAATGTCCCCTTAAGATTGACCGATAAGACCAAATCCCAGTCTTCATCGGACATTCGAATCAGCAGCCCGTCCCGAGTAATACCCGCGTTGTTTACGAGCGCCGTCAGTCCGCCAAGATCAGTGAC
>JAGVEU010000486.1 GCA_020057985.1 Calditrichota bacterium
GGTCATGATGAGTAGAATGTCAAAACTGCCCAGCACGGGTTCGATGGATTGAATCGGCGTTGAAGGATTAATCGAGACTCCGGCGCGCGCACCGAGTGAACGAATATGGGCAAGAGTGCGGTGTAAATGCGGACAAACTTCCTGATGCACTGTGATGCCGGACGCACCTGAATTTCGATAATCATCAATGGACTTCTCCGGAGCTTCAATCATCAGGTGGACGTCGAGTTCAAGCGATGTCAGTTTATGTAGTTGAGTGATTAGTGGCGGTCCAAACGTCAAATTGGGAACGAAATGCCCGTCCATGACATCACAATGCAGCAAGTCGGCACCTGCCTGCTCACACTGACGGATGTCGTCTGCGAGGTGCATGAAATCGCCCGCGAGAATCGAGGGTGCGATGCGAATCGGATAGTTCAAGGTTTATACGTTGAGTTGTTAGTTACGAGGAGCTAATGACTGGCTGTCAGTCTGCCTGTTTAGGTTGTCTGTCGTTCTTCGCCCTCTTGACAGCAACAACGAGATCAATTGCCGTTCCCGGTTCGACTTCCTCGCCGGTGCGGATGGATTGTGCTATGACAGTTCCGGCGGCAAAGGCATCGGTCTCCTTGCGCACGATTTTACCGACGATCAGACCCGACTCATTAATCAAAGCGCGCGCATCATGCAGGGTCTGCTCGACCAAGGCGGGCACAGCGATGCTCGCAGGTCGAATGCCGAGGGAAACAGTGATAAAGACACTCTCACCCGTTTCGATTTCCGAGTTAGGTTTAGGCTTCTGTCCAATCACAGTTCCTTTGGGCACAGTTTCCGAGAAGCGATAGCTAATTTCGCCGCTTCCGCAGACAAGACCGAGAGTTTTGCACTTGAATTGTGCGGCACGCAAGTTCAGACCGACCAGATCCGGAGCACGATCGGCCTCGATGGCGATTGCCGGAGTCACACGAATTTTTCTTTTCTGCTTAGCCAAAGATCCGGCGATTGGCATTTGCTCAAGGATAGAGCCGGCAGGGACATCACCGCTTATCTTGCCCGGCTGCGCGACCACTTCAAAGCCCTTGCCGGCTGCGGCCTGTGCCGCTTCCGGCCAGGTCAGGCCGATCAGATTGGGAATCGGTTTTTCGCTTCCTTGCCGTGTGTACAGCGGCATGACAATGTTATCTGTGAGAAAAAAAGTCAGCAACAGGATCGTCACGACCACAAGCGTGATTTGTGCTGACTTTTTGGCAAGGAGAAGCAGAAGGCGTTCTTTGAAATCCATCAGGCAGTCATAGCACGGCGAAAGCGGGCCGCAAAAGCCCCGTCAGTACCGTGGATGTGAGTATAAGTTTCCATCTCTCCGCGAGCGCCGACGACGCTCTCCGGCAAAAATCCGCGCGCATCCTCGACATGAAACTCCGGATACAGTTTCAAGAAGTTGTCTACGATCTCATGGTTTTCAGAAGGCATAATACTGCAAGTGGAGTAAACAAGCACGCCGCCCGGTTTGGTCAACTCCGCGGCTTTCGAGATCAGTTCGATCTGCAGCTTGTTCTGATGTGGAAGTTGATGCGCTTTCCTTCGCCAGCGAACGTCGGGTCGCTTACGCAGTAACCCCAGACTTGAACAGGGCACGTCGGCGATTACGCGATCAAAAAGGTCTTCCTTCAGTTGGCGCGCATCGCGATTGAGAACCTGAACCTCAGTGGCTCCGACACGATTCATGTTTTCCTTGAGTAGATCGCAACGGACTTGGGATTCTTCAACAGCCACGATTTGCCCAGCGCTTTTCATGCGTTGATAGATCGCAATGGTCTTTCCGCCCGGAGCGGCACAGAGGTCTAATACTCGCTCACCCGGCTCAGGCGCAAGCAAGGCAACCGCGAGTCCGGCGCTCTCGTCTTGCACGGTGATGCGACCGCCGTCGAGCAATGACTGAATCTGGCCGATGGAAGAGGTGTCCAGTCTGAAGTATCCATCCAGCAGTCTTGACGGATCAAACCGCAATGCTCGCGACTTGAGGTTCTGAATTAGATCATCGCTGCTCCACGAAAGCGTATTGATCGTGATGGTCAGCGGGGCACGCGAGTTATTCGCTTCGAGCGCCTTCGCAGCATCATCGTGGCCAAACAAGTCGGTCAACTCACGGACAATCCAACGGGGATGGGACTGCAAGAAAACAAGCGTCGCCATCTCGTCGCTGCCTTCCGGCGGAGTTGTCCAACGTTCGCGCTCACGGGCGAGCCTTCTCAAGATTGCGTTTACCAGACCAGCGGCAGGTTTGCCGAGTTTGTTCACCGCGATTTCCACCGTCTGACTGACGGCGGCATGATCGGGAATGCGATCCTGACAGAAGATTTGGTAGGCTCCCATTCGCAGCAAAGTTCGAATCAGCGGGTTAGCTCTGACGAAATCGCCGTTGAAAATCGGTGCGATGACCGAGTCCAACCGACCTCGCCAGCGAATAGATCCCCAGAATAAATCAGCGGCGAGAGTTCTGTCACTGCCTCGAAGGGTAGAGTGTGACAAATGCCGGCCGAGGATATCGTCCGCGTATTCAGAACTTCTTTCAAACTCCGTTAACGCATCAGCCGCTACTGAACGGGAGGTAGGAGTAGAGGTTGGTGGGTTCACCTTCAACTGTTCCTGTTGAACGCGCGGAGCGTCGTCTTCAGGTGTGTTCATTGCCATGGCGTCCCGATTAAATTAACAAATTCTTTGGCCAAAACGCAAGCGTGAGCTAAACCCGCGCTTGACATTCGGGCAGATTTTCCTTTATTTACACTACATTGCACTAAGTTCAGTTTCCGACTCCAGATGTCCATTTCACACCGACTCGAGTACTTTGCATCCGTCAGTCTGTTCGCGCTGATACGCCTCCTCCCGCGCCGTTGGCACTCCGTGTGCGGCGCAGCACTTGGGCAAGTTGTTTATTTTATTGGAATTCGACGTCAAGTAACCCTAAGTAACCTCGCATTGGCTTTCCCGAGTTTGCCTCGAAAAGCACTCCATGCAGTTGCCCGAAGAGTCTATAGACATTTCGGAAGAGTGGCAGTATCTTTCGGGAGCGTACCGCATTTGAGTGCCTCTGCTGTTGGCAAGTGGATTCATCTTCGGAATGTAGAGCCGCTCAAGGAGGCTGTATCCGCCGGAAAGGGCGCAATCGTGGTGTCTGGACATCTTGGGAACTGGGAACTTATGGGGGCAATCATAGCCACAATAGGTCTACCTGTGACTTTCGTAGTAACGACGCAACGAAATAAGCTTATCGAGTCTCTGATTGACCGGTATCGCGAGGCTGCCGACATTGAAATTGTAAAGCGGCGTGCGGCAGTCAAAGGGGTTCTGTCGGCTTTGAAGCGCAACCGGTTGGTGGCAATCCTGATAGATCAGGATGCGCACGAGGACGGAGCATTTGTCCCGTTTTTCGGCCGGTTGTCGTCCACACCTCGTGGTCCCGCGATTTTTCATCTTCGCACGGGAGCACCGCTTATATTTGCGAGCTGTATTAGACTGCCGGGTGACCACTACCGGATTGAAGTAGAGAGACTTAATACTGGCAACCTCACGGACGCCGATGAAATTATCGCTTTGGCCACAGCGAGACTCGAGGCCGCTATCCGTGAGACTCCTGAACAGTGGTTTTGGATGCACCGCCGATGGAAAACTTCCCCCGTCGAATTCTCGTCATAGACACCGCCTGGATCGGCGACGTCATCTTTACCACGTCTTTGCTTGGCGCGGTGAAGAAAACCTGGCCTGATGCGCTGGTGGATATTCTGGTGGCTCCGCGTGGGGAACCATTGGTTAGGAATCATCCTCATTTGCATCGGATTTGGATCTATGATAAAAGAGGAAAAGAAAGAGGCATCGTCAGTCTGCTAAAGCTGGGAAGAGCGCTTCAATCCGAGGGCTACGATCTGGTCATCAATGCTCACCCCTCGCTTCGAAGCCGGATTCTTGCCAAGCTAACGGATTCACCAATTCGAATCGGATATGAGGGCTTTGGCAGCAGGTTTTGCCATACGCATGTCGTGCCGAATGACTTAGCATTGGAACCGGATCATGTTGAACGACGCATGGCTCTGTTGCGGGTACTCGGCGAAATCGGGGAAACCTCGCCGCTGCATGTAGAAATAGGGCAAGAGGACTTGGTTTGGGCGGAGAAGTTCCTGAGGAACAAACTTCAAACTACAAACTTCAAACCACAAACTCAAGAGAACTTGACACAGCAAGCTGTGTCGCTACTGGGACTTGTTCCGGGATCGGCGTGGGAGACCAAGCGGTGGCCGGAAGCTCATTATCGAGATCTTGCGGCAAGATGGATACATGAGCGAAACGGAGCCGTGCTTGTGTTCGGCGGAAGTGATGACAGAAGTCTTGTGGAGAGGATCGGCGGGTCTGAGCAGCGGATTACCGGAGTTGTGGGCGAGCCGCTCGGAAGAGTCGGTGCTTTGCTGAGCAAGTGCGATGTTGTGGTCGGCAATGACACCGGAGTGACGCTCCTTGCTGTCGCAGTGGGAAGCGCACGTGTTTTAGCTCTTTATGGTTGCACACAGGTTAATTACGCGTTCCCTGAGCCTCATCGTGCCATCACTGCAGGAGTGCCTTGTTGTCTGCCGCGTACCGGTCATGGGAGCAATCGCTGCAAATGGTCTAAGGATGGCGCTTGGTGTATGGGACAGATTTCGGTAGAGAGTGTGTGGCGTGAGATGAATGAAAAGGCTAAGGATAACAGATCATAATTGCACTCTCAGTGAGTCTTTATTCGTCATGGATGGCGGCTATTTTCTGTCATCCTGAACACCCACGTCTTCGTGGGGCGTTCAGGATCTCTGTTTGCCCCTTCCTGTCCGCTGCTCATTCGGAGTGTGGTGAGGGCTGAGCAAGGGGGCTGAGATTCTGACGGAGGACCGTCAGAATGACAATGCGGTGTGAGCATGCTTGGCAGATACATGAAAAACCGCCAGCCGATGGGCTGGCGGTTGCATAAGAGTGAATCTGAGAAGGTCTACTTCGCGTTGCCTGCGGCGAGGCTGGCGTCGTTGCGACGCAATCTTCCCCAGAGGGTTTGCAGGGCGCTCTTGATACCGGAGGACGCCGGTCTTTGTTCGAAATGCTCGAGAATGATTGCCGGTTCGAACTCGCCGCGGGAGAGGACCATCACGCTCTCAAGATGATTGCGCAATTGACGGACATTTCCCGGCCATGCGACCTTGGTCAAGAGTTCCATATAATGATACGGTACGCTGGGCAGTTCGATGCCTTCGCGGAGGGAGAAGCTGTCGAGGAGTTCAGTCACAAGATACGGAATATCGTCAGCTCGTTCAGACAGCGACGGCATATCGAGAGTTTTAGTAGATAGCAGGGTGAGCAATTCGGCAAGAAACAATCCGCGATTCACCAGCCGATCCAGTTCCTCACGATTGGCCGTAGCAATAATGCGACAACTCAGGTTCCGCGCCTCGCGATAGCAGTTCTCGAAACGACCCTTGCGCAGGACATCGAGCAGCTTCTGCTGCGCGATAAGGCTGAGGCTCTCGATGCCTTCAATCAGTAGTGTGCCTTCCGCCGCTTCTTCGAGCTTTCCCTTCATCCCGGTAGCAGGATCTCCGAACAGTATCTTGTCGAGCATGTCAAGCGTCAACATGCTGGAGCGCAGGGAAACGAAGGGCTTTTCGCTGCGATAGCCTTCATTGTGAATGGCCTTCGCAAGCATAGTCTTGCCGGCGCCTTTTTCTCCCTGAATCAGAAGCGGTTCGACCGAGTGCGCCAGAGGCCGGGCCTTGCCGATGGTCTCGCGCATGGCACGACTGCGGGCCGTGATCGTGTCCAAACAGTAACGGCTTTCGGTTCGGGTGGTTGACATCAAAGTGTCTCCAATGGGATAGGAAAGGTGCATGTTTTATTTAGTTAGTTGTCGTGTTTTTTTGCAAAAGAGTTCGTCGAGCGCGGCGTATGCCTCTTAACTTCTACTTTTGATTCGCCTGTGCCAAGGAATATCCTCGCGCCAACCTTCTTCGGATCAAAAAAACACCATAGAATAATGCGATCAAAGATGCCAACGCGCCGATCGATACGAGGGTCAAGAGATAAGCATTGGGATTCATAATATTCAGCGATCCTTTGTGATTTGTACTTGAGTCGTAAGAGAAGACTTATATTCATTCCGGCCAGCACAATTCCGTTTGCCCATTGGGTGATGCTCATCAGTTCCACACTACTCACCTGCGCGAACATCTCTGCTGTATCCACCGCGAACGATAGTCCAAACAGGAAGAGGAGTGTATCGGCATAAGCACCAATCGGGCGATCCGTCTTGTACTTGTGCAGAAAGAATGCCAACAGCGATAGGAGCGAAATTAGGTTTACTATAATGGCCGATTTCTGAATCGGAGCATACACCACAGCAGGATTTAGTTCATACGAACTAAGCAGAATCCGCTCCGGGGACCAGTAGTAGGGCCAAAACAACCACAGAACGATGGGCAAAACAACCAGTGCAGTCAGACCATTGACTGCCCATCGCTTCTCGTCCTTAAATACATAAGTAAACAAGATGTTCGCAACTGTCCATGCCATTAGAGAGTGGATGATGACGAGAGCAAGGGCATAGGCGATGATCCCTGCCGATTTTCCGCTCCAGAACCAGAAATGGTAAACCACAGGGACTGACAAAGCGAGGGCAAGATATAGGAACCATAACTGAAAAAAAATGCTCCTGTAGTGTTTTTCCTGGCGATACACCAAAAAACTCAGGAGCGAGAGAAGACTTAACTGCGCGATGTTGAGCGCGAAACTGATGTTAGCAGTCAATTCTATAAATGGCAGATATCCCAGTGTATACCATAGGATTCCCGCCACAGTGACTGCATAAAAGAGTAATAGAAACATTGGCACCTCGGACAGAACTTATCCGGTGCCTCTGATTCTATGGGCAGGCTGTCGAAGTAAGCCTACTTGCCGCCCGGAACCGGCGGAATTATAGGGATAATGCCCTGGACACCGGTGTTCTGTATAGTTGGACTGTTTGAACAGGAAATTGTTCCATAACCAGCAAAAGATACGCTGAACAGTGCCAGAGTGAGCATGACAACTGACAGAACAAACAAGGACTTACGCGACATGGTTTTCTCCTTAAGAAATTTTGGCTCCCTGAGCCACGACTGGGGTTGCATATTTTACAAGGCTAAATATATAACCTTCAGTTGTGGAAGTCAAGTACTTTGTTATAATACTTGAAGGAAACTTCCCCTGTCGCGGGGACTTGTTACGTAAATCTACTGAGCGAAATTCGTACCAACTGGTTTTTTGGCGGCGTGTTAGTTGTTGTAAAATCTAAAGTAAGTTTTATGACCTGAATATCCACAAAGGTGAAAAATCCTACCTTTAGCCGAAAGAGAGGCATAGAATTTTTCTTGAAATCGGAGCCAGAAATGGCTATATTGGCTTGTGATAGACATATAGGGTCCGGAGTCCATAACCTTAATAAATTCAGTGGTTTTTCTATTTTACGGAGGTCTTTGGGAGTCAAGTCAGGAGATATCCGCGGGTTTGCTCTTGATGCAGATGTCAGACTCTCGATATCCAGGCGGAATTGGGAAGAAAAATGATCAGCAAATTAACTGAAATAGTCGAGAAATTCCAGCGATTACAGTCCGACTTAGAGCGGCCAGAGATCTCCGCCGATGCCGCTTTATCTCGCCCTATTCTCAAAGAAATCAAAGATTTAACTCCACTCGTTGAGCGAATAAAGCACTACTACGAGCAGGAAAATCAACTCAACGAGGCGAAGTCACTATTAGTCGAATCAGATCCAGAGATCCGCACACTGGCAGAAGCCGAAATTGAAGAAGTCACACTGCTCCTTCAGACGACTGAGAACGAAATCAAGGCTCTGTTGCTGCCGAAGGACCCAGCAGACGAAAAAGATGCGATTTTGGAGATCCGCGCGGGTACCGGTGGTGAGGAAGCGGCACTTTTTGCAGGCAATCTTTACCGCATGTATACCAAATTTGCCGAGCAGAAACACTGGAAATTCGATGTGATTTCTATGCACGAAGCTGAGGCAGGTGGCATAAAAGAAGTTATCTTGGAGATCAGCGGCCAAGGGGTTTATGGTCTCTTGAAGTGGGAAAGTGGTGTGCATCGCGTTCAGCGTGTGCCGGTCACCGAGGCACAAGGTCGATTACATACTTCTGCGGCAACCGTGGCTGTCTTGCCCGAAGTTGAAGAACGGGAGTTTCTGATCCGTCCTGATGACCTGAAAATTGACGTTTATCGGTCATCTGGCGCTGGTGGACAGCACGTGAATAAGACTGAATCGGCGGTCAGGATCACCCATCTACCGAGTAATATTGTAGTTACGATGCAGGATGAGCGGTCACAGATCAAGAATCGAGCTAAGGCCATGAAAGTATTGACCACAAGACTTTTTGACCGCCAACGACAGGAGGACGAGTCGAAGGTTTCCGCTAATCGAAAGAGCCAGGTGGGATCCGGGGATCGCTCGGAGAAAATCCGCACTTATAACTTTCCGCAGAACCGGGTAACGGATCACAGAATCAACCTGACGCTCTACAAACTCGATCGCGTGATGGAGGGCGAACTTGGTGAGATTATTGAGTCGTTGAAACTGGCGGATCGCACAGAGAAACTGAAATCGGGAGCAGAAGCTGCGGCTTAAGTATGGACAAGAGTTGGACGCTGCTTGATCTGTTGAATGTAACGCGGGATTACCTCGCGGGCAAGGGAATTGAGAACCCTCGTGGCAGTACGGAGGCGTTGCTTGGCAAGGTACTGAACATGCCGCGCGTGGAACTTTACGTTCAGCATGACCGACCATTGAGGGAAGAAGAGGTTGAACAATTCAGGTCGCTCATCAAGCGGAGACTCAAGCACGAACCGCTGCAGTTGATTCTCGGTAAGGCTGAGTTTTGCGGGGCGATGTTGGAGCTTGCACCCGGCTTACTTATACCTCGACCTGAAACCGAGGAATTGGTTGAGAATGTGCTGCGGGAAATCAGCTCTGTTTCTCAAAATCAATCTCTAAGAGCTTTGGACATTGGTTGCGGGACTGGATGTATTGCTGTGGCTTTGGCAAAACATGCAACTCATGTTACCGTTGATGCTGTAGACATAGAACCGACGGCAATTCGCATCACAGAGAGCAATGCCGCGCGAAATGGAGTGCTTGCGAGAGTGAATTCAATTTGTGCCGATCTGTTCTCACCTCAGTTTACCCAGCTTCTCAATCCACCTTATGATGTCTTGATTTCCAACCCACCCTATGTTCGCGAACAGGACTTTTCGCAGCTTACGCCGGAGGTTCGACTTTATGAATCGCGGCTTGCGCTGGTGGCGAGTGAGGAAGGACTGGCGTTTTATCGTAGGATTTCCATACTCCTCCCCACTCTGCTCAGACCACATGGACTGGTTGCGCTCGAAGTGGGATTCGGTCAGTCGGACTCGGTGTGTGAACTCTTGCATGGCGGACTCGACACAATGACTGTGCATAAGGATCTCGCCGGAATTGCGCGAATGATTTTTGGACGTCGAAAGCAGGAAGCAGCATCGAAAACTGCGGTTTCATAAAGCCTGAGGAATCTGAGCGGCGAACGCGCGCGGCAGTGATCTCGATCCTCGCTGCAGTGGGATTGATTGCGATCAAGTTGATCGCCGGAGTACTCACTAATTCGCTGGCACTATACTCTGAGGCAGGCCACTCTGCGATTGATCTGATGGCGGCTGTAGTTACATACATCGCCGTCAAAAAGGGATCAAAGCCGCCGGATAGGGAACATCACTTCGGTCATGCAAAATACGAGAGTGTGGGTGCGCTGGCACAACTCGTCATCCTTGTTGTGTTGGTGGGAGGGATCGTTTACTCTGCGATCCAGAGGTTGTCTGTCGCCCCACCTGAACTCAACATCGGCTGGATTGCGTTTGTGGTAATGGGTATTTCGATCAGCATTGAAGGATGGCGGACCTTCAGCTTGCTCCACGCGGCGCGAAAAACCGGCAGCGAGGCTCTGGCTGCAAACTTCACACATTTTCTGAGCGATTTCCTTGACTCGTTCGTCGTGCTCTTTGGACTGTTCATGGCGTCCTTAGGCTATCCGAAAGCAGATAGTTTCGCGGCGCTTTTTGTGGCAGCTGTGATTCTGTCGGTAGCTATTCGGCTTGGTTTTCAGGTGTTTCACTCATTGACTGACCGAGCGCCAGAAGGTCTTGCTCGCGAAGTTGAAGGAATCGTCTTGGCTGTAAAACACGTGATCGGAGTGCATGACATTCGGATCCGGCAGGCTGGTTCCCAATTATTTACTGAAATGCACGTGGAGCTTGACCACGAGTTTCCACTGGCGAAAGTTCACGACATCCTTGATGAAATCGAGGCGGCGCTCAGACATCGCTATCCAGCCATGCACGTGTCCACTCATCCGGAGCCGGGGCAGCGGGCAAGGTCAAATTGAATTCGATGACGGAACAACACAGAAGGCAAGCAACTGAGGTTCTGGATCAAATCGAGGCATCATTGCATGAACGATATCCGGGGATGAATGTTGTCACTCATCCTGAGCCACTTAAGACTCGCGACACTGCAAGCGATGATACCACGTGAGACAAGTGTTATCAGACTCCGGAAGCAACAATACGCCTGATGCTGTCATTTTCATCAATTGATTCAAACCCCCCTTCATCCCCCCACTGCTCGTCACTACTGTCTCAATGTTTTTTTAGGGGGAAGTCGTTGATAAAAAAGGGCTTGACATCCTCGCGGAATTGTGTATCTTTGGAGTTCTCTCAACCCAAAAACACAAACCGGAGGATTCAAGCCA
>JAGVEU010000462.1 GCA_020057985.1 Calditrichota bacterium
CAGTACAATTTGGATTCAATTTTAGAGCGACAGATGCAGGGTACGGCTATGACGGCGGTGCGGGCTGGTATGTAGACGATATTGAAGTAGTGACTGGTTCGATAGTTTTCAGCAATCCCGAAGGTTGGGAATCGGGGATTGGAGACTGGTATGCAAGCACTGGTGAATGGGAAGTGGGACATCCGACGAGTGGACCGGACAGCGCTCATACGGGACAGAAATGTGCAGCGACGGTTCTACATGGCTACTATGATGAAGTCGCAAGTTCCCAACTAATCAGTCCGATCTTTTCGGTACCTCCCGCATCACAGAATCCGCGGTTACGTTTTTATCATTGGTATAGCTTTGGGGCAGGGGACACTGGGCGGGTTCAGATTAGCGTCAGTGGCGCTACGTGGCAGACGATTTCAGGGAATTATATTGGTTTAAGCGGTGCATGGACTACGCCAAGCTTGGATCTGTCATCGTATGCTGGAATGACAGTACAAATCGGATTCTACTTCAAAGCGACAGATGCAGGGTATGGATATGATGGTGGAGCGGGCTGGTACATTGACGACATCGTGATCCAAGGCATGGATACAGTATCCGCAGTTCAGGCGGCCTCGAGCGCATTGGTCAATGCTTATGCCTTACACCAGAACTACCCCAATCCCTTCAATCCGACGACAAGCATTTCCTTTGATCTCGCTCGCCCGGGAATGACTTCGCTCACGGTTTACAATCTGCTGGGCCAGAATGTGGCGACACTGGTGAATGAAACCATGACTGCCGGTTCGCATGTTGTTCCGTTTGACGGAAGCTCGCTCGGCTCAGGCGTATACATTTACACACTGCAGTCCGGCACCTTCACGGAGAGCCGGAAGATGGTTTTGATGAAGTAGTGCAGCCATTCTCGCATGTGCACTGCGATGTCTCTCGCGGTGGCTGGTTTCTCAATCTATCCGTAACCCGATAGGCGAGTCTTCACTAAGCCGAAGTCTCCTTCCAAATTGTGGTGGGGAGACTGGAGGAAATGTGGACTTCGATTATTTCAAGGTAGGCTCTTCGTCGAGGCAAGCCTCTCCTTTAGTTACTGGTACTTTCGGTTCTTTGAACGAATGGTTTCTTTCAGATTCAGAAAAACAGAAACTGCTCTCACCTGAGCTATAATTTACAAGCACTTGCCATCAAGCGTTAATAAATTGGGAGAGAATTTATAAAACGCAGCTTATGAAAGATGTCCATGTAGCAGCGAGTCTATTAGGTAAAAAGTTCTTGCTATTTGTATGAATGAGTGCTATCTATTGCTAATGGCTTAGGTGGATAATCTCGGTCTTGTGTGTGGCTTGCGCGGGCATATTCTTTAAAACCGGGCGGACGCTTCAGAGCGGCATTCAGCATACGGAAATTCTGCCACTGATCGAGATCGAACTTGAATAAAAACAAAACAGCCCACATGTGAATTTTGACACATCAGGCGATTGAGTTCCTCGCGCAAACTCCTGCCTGCATTATCTCACACTCTCACAAAAGTGTCACGGATATTATGTGATCACCATACTTACTATTCAATTACTTTCCATTATTTTCATTTGCCTAATCAGCAAGAATTCGTCAGGGCTAACCTTAGGAGACTCCCATGTTATCACGCGTAAGAACTCTCACGTTTGTACTTCCAGTACTATTTTGTATTTGTTCCCTTGTTTGGGCGTTGACTCCGCAAGAGGCTGATCCTCAGTCACCGACTCCGAAAGGACAGTTGCATCGTTTCCAACCCGCTCCTAATTCGCAGAATGCCGGCAGCAGGAATGGTTCGCTCGATGATATTATCGTTTTTCAGGAGAACTTTGAGTCAGGCGGAGGAACCTGGACTCGGACCGGATCATGGGAGGTCGGCGCTCCAACCAGTGGCCCCGGAAGTGCGCACAACTCAGCTCAATGTGCAGCCACAAACCTTAGTGGAAACTACCCACCTTATGCAAATGACTGGTTAGTATCCCCGACAATTGCATTACCGGGGCTTTCAGGCCCATCGTCACATATCTGGCTCGATTTCTGGGAGTGGTACGAGCTTGAATCCAGTTACGATTTCGGATATGTAATGCTTTCTACAGACGGAGGAAGTTCTTGGACGACTTTGGGTACACGATCTGGCGCTATGGCTTGGCAGCATGCTTCCTACGACTTGTCGGCGTATGCCAACCAGAATATCAGTCTGGCTTTCGCGTTAACTGCGGACTATATATTTGAGTATTCAGGTTGGTATATTGACGATGTCAGCATTGTGCTCGAGGAAGAGTCTTGGCTGACTGCTACGATGACCAGTTTGAATTCGCAGAATTTCCCCTTTATTTATATGAACGTGGAAGTGGATACGAATGGCCAATCAGTGAGCCAGCTTACGCGCGCAAACTTTCAAGTCAGAGAAAACGATATACTCCAAACTGACTATTTTGAAGTCACTCCGCCGGATTCTGGAGGTGGTGTTCGTTGGGCGGACATTGTCTTTGTCTTGGACGTAACCGGTTCCATGGAGGCAGAAATCGAGGGAGTGCGAGCGAACTTACTTAGCTTTATGACTGCCCTTGCATCCAGCGGAATTGACTATCGAATCGGATTCGTCGTCTTTGGCGACATCACTTATACCTACAACGAAGGCAACCTCTACTCCAATCAAGCAGAGATCCTCTCCATCATCAACAACATGAGTCTCGGTGAACATGGAATCGGTAGTGGAGATGATTACCCTGAGAATCAACTTGGAGCCATGTACGAAGCTTCGCGCATGAGCTTTCGTGGGGGAGCGCAACGAGTTGAAATCATGGTGACAGACGCGTCTTCACATGAAGCAGATTGGGCTACTCCCTGGACAGTCTCGACGCTGATCCCCGTTCTGCAAGCAGCGCATATCACCCTGTTTCCGGTCTTTGATACATCATCCGACGATCAAATTATTCAGTACGTTCCCATGGCTCAAGCCCTCAATTCACACGGGAGTTACTACGATAGGCTCAATAGCTTTAACGAAATCATCAGTGAAATTGGCAGCACCGTAGCTAACAGCTACGTAGTTCAGTACCGATCCAGCAACCCCAACTATGATGGAACTCTTCGCGAAGTTGTTGTTACAGTGACCTACTCTACTGTTAGCGATACCTGCATTGGACACTATTTGCCCGGCGCGGCTCCGCTCATTCAACGGACTCCGGAGACGATTGCTCTTCATAATCAACCGTGGGCGGTCGGAACCGCTTTCACAATCGAGGCGAA
>JAGVEU010000450.1 GCA_020057985.1 Calditrichota bacterium
CTATCGCCCGAACGAGAACTCACCGTGGACCATCGGCAAGACGCGAGTGGTCAGAGCGCAGCGTGACGGACGCACCATGGGGCGGATGGACATGGTTTTTGGGGGAGATCGGCATATCAAAACCTATAGCGCGTCGCTGGTCAGCATGGAATCCAATGATCCGACCGACGAACTAATGCTGAGTTTGATCCGGCAGTTTATTCCGACTTTTATAGACAATCCCTCTGAAGGCGTGAAAATTTCCGCTGCAGCCGCTATGAATCCCAAAGTGCCTTCCCAATAGAATACCTTCGCTCGAAAGTCGCAATTTCCAGAGACCTCCTATATTAGGAGGTTTTTATGTTATTATGGATAATAACCAATTAAAATTGTAGTTTGCGCCAATGAAACAGGTTTGCACAACTTCTCGATGTTGCTTCTTATGAATGCTCAAGGAGTCCAAGAAGCTTGTGGACAGCCAGACGGCACACCCAATCTCCAACTTTTGAGAAGGAGGTTTACTTTTTGCACTACGGCATTTGCCTATTCTCTGTGAAAAGCCATATAGCAACCACAACTGAATAATCCGATTAGACGCTGATGTATTCGACAAAGTGAAATCAATTCAGATTCATACAGTAACTTCCAATCGAGAATGTTAAGCGAGATCAGTAACAACCTCGACTTCGCGTTTTTCTGCTACGGATTGGCGTACATTCTCATGGCGGCAGTGTGTGTGCCGTTATCGAGAGATGAGCGGGAGAAGTTGCCGTGGAGCCTACTCGCTGCTTATGGCGCACTACTCGGCGCAGTTGCATGGATGAATCTGATTGCGATTAGTCTTGGTGACACCATGCCGCATTTTGTGGCGCGGCTGATTGTCATGTCCACGGCCTATCTCTTTCTTGTGGAGTTTGCGCGGGTTGGTCTTGCAAAATTCTGGAAGTGGATTCCCAGCCGTTTGATTTATGTTCCGTTGTTGATTTTGGCATCACTTGGAATTCTAGGCGGCGAGGAAGGACTGAAGGTCACACCGCGCTATGCTCTCGCATTAATTGGCGGTATTGGAGCCGCAGCAGCGCTCTATTGTGCTTCTCAATCAGAACGCACTGGCCGCCGTTCCTTGCGCGTTGCGTCTGTTGCGATGCTCGTCGCGGCGGTGACCTCCGGGCTGATTGGCTCCACGGCTCCCCTCTTTCCAGCATCTGTTCTCAATCAAGAGTTGTTTTTGAGACTCACTGGTATTCCGATCCCCATCGTGAGAGGTGGTTTGGCTATCGTCATGGCTCTTGTGCTTGCAACATACTTCATCAGGCAACAGCGACACAGAGAGAGCACAAAGACTGATACGATCACTCCCTTCAGCAAGTGGATGCCGCCGGCATTGCTGGGAGTGCTTGTTGTCGGTTGGTTCGCTACGCACAGTATTGGCAAGCAATATGAGCGAAATCTGGTTGCACAAGCGCAACTATCGGCCGGGTTGGCGGCGGCAACAATTGAATCTGAGAACATTCAGGGTCTGAAAAGTGATCATGTGCCAGACTCTGCAGCTGAGATCGCCGAGATTGAGGAACACTTCACACGACTTCAACATTCGAATCAAAGATTCATCTTCCTGCAATTGCTGCAAGTAATCAATGACCGTGCAATTCCACACGTTACAAGGTCGTGGGGGGCTTGCGCAGGGCTGCCGCACTTGCACGAGATCAGCGCATCGCAGAGTAATCCGGCAGAGGAATTAACGCAGTCAGAGGTCGGCACAATAATCTATCGTGACCGTCAGAATCGGTTTGTCCGGATTGTCTTGCCACTTCGGAACGACTTGGGAGCGCAGGGCGAGGATTTCTTTTTCGTTGCGGAATTGGACACACGAACTTGGAGGCGGGAGATTTTCGCTGTTCGGCTGTTTCCCCTTGGAACCACGCTACTCTTTGCCCTGGGACTGATTGCGCTTGATGTGGCAAGGCAGAGATCGCGTCTAATATCACGTCGCATTGCTGAGTCTGAGCGTCGCTATCGTAGTCTTGTGGAAGGCGCTCCCAATTGCATTCTACTCATTGACTCATCGGGTCAAATTCTCTCGGTGAACCGCAACGGCGTGGAGGCGGTAGGAAAAACCGAGGATCAGTTGCTCGGGCATCACTTCGTTGAACTATGGACTGAGGATAGAAGATTGCAGGCGGCGGAGAACCTTGGGCTCGCACTTCGAGGCCGACGCTCGGAGTTTGAAGCTGAGTATCAGCGCGCAGATTCGAGATCCATCATGTGGCATGTTGTTCTGAATCCAATTCTTGACGAGCAGAGGCCAGTGCAGTTGTGCGTTGGAATCCTGACCGACATCAGCAGACGAAGGGCAATGGAACTGGCGCTTTTACAGAGTGAGTTGAGACTGAGAAATGTGATCGAGAAATCCAATGATGCCATCTTTGTCCGGCAAGGTTCAAGACTGGTGATGGTGAATCCCAAGTTTGAGGAAGCGTTTGGATATGCAGCGGATGAACTCTATGAGCAGGATTTTGATCTGTTGAGCTTTGTGGCTCCGGAAAGTTTGGAGTTCGTCCGATCGAAACTTGAGGCACAGCAGGCTGACAAGCCGTTGCATGATCGCTACAGTTTCAAGGGTTTGGCAAAGGGTGGGGCAGTGCGGGAGTTCGAGGTAAACGTCTCCCGCATCAAATGGGATAGCCATCCGGCGACGCTGGGAATGATGCGCGATGTGACGGATCAACGGGCGCTCGAAGCACATTTGCAGCAGACGCAACGGCTCGAGTCCATTGGCCGACTTGCGGGGGGCGTCGCTCACGATTTCAACAATCTGCTGACCATTATCACTGGCTACTCGGAACTGGGATTGCTCACCGTCGGCGAGCGGGATCCGATTCGATCTGAACTGGAAGTGATTCTCAAGACGTCTAAGCGTGCGGCTAATCTCACGCGGCAATTGCTGGCTTTCAGCCGTCGTCAGGTGATTTCTCCGCAGGTGCTCGATGTCAATTCGGTGATCCTTGATATGGACAAAATGCTGCGTCGTATCATTCGTGAGGATATCGAATTGAAGTCGGTGCCTTTAGCGGATTTATGGCCGGTGAAAGCTGATCCTGGGCAACTGGAGCAGGTGATCGTAAACCTCGTGGTTAACGCCAGAGATGCCATGCCTAAGGGGGGAAGACTCACCATTGAAACCATGAATGTGGTTCTCGATGACTACTACACAAGCAGTCATCCGGTGGTGTCGCCAGGACCCTATGCGATGTTTGCCGTAAGTGATACAGGGCATGGCATGAGCGAGGAGATCAGAACCAAAGTTTTTGAGCCCTTCTTCACGACTAAGCCTGCCGGAGTGGGCACCGGACTCGGACTTGCAACCGTTTATGGAATTGTGAAACAGAGCAGCGGCTATATTTGGGTCTACAGCGAGCCCGGATTTGGAACAACGTTCAAGGTCTATTTGCCTGCAACGACAGAGCGGGCGGAGGAGATTCGTCGGACAGTTCTGCGGCCAACCGTCGCCACGGGACACGAGAGCATTCTGTTAGTGGAAGACAACGATGAGGTGCGTGAACTGGCGGCGCAGGCACTGATCCGTTTCGGATACAAAGTGCTGGAAGCGTGCAGCGGGGAGGAAGCCTATGAAATGGCTGAGGGAATGAACGGAGCCGTTGACATGGTGATTACTGACCTCATCATGCCTAATATGAACGGCACGGAACTTACTGAACGGATTCGCACACTTTGGCCGCATATAAAGGTCATTTTAATGTCCGGCTACATGGACAATACCATCGGTATGGATGGAACCATACCTTATCTCCAAAAGCCTTTTGGACCGCTGGCAATCGCTCAGAAAGTGCGCGAAGTGCTTGATGAATCTAAGGTAACAGCTATTCCCGGAAGCTCGTCCGGCTATCTCTAACCTTAAACAAGCCAGAGAACCAGCCCAATTTCGCGGGCTTTTTGTTTATACTGAACTTGCACAAATATACAAAAACAAAACGACTTTGTCAAGCGATATTTTTACAGACGTGCAAATTGCTGTCTGGATTGAAGTTACAAGGAGGAATGAACGCAGACAGAGGCAAAGATGCCTCTCGAAAATTGACCGCCGAGCGGGGTTAAGGTCTTCCGCAACCCCGCCGGAATCCGAGAGCAAGTGTTTTCTGGAATAGCTAACAGCACAAGATGCTGAAATTGCTAAATATGCATCCTCATATTGCGGCAGGGTTGCGAGGACTTAACCCTGCTCGGCGGACACTTTTTTCTTGACTCAACCCCCCTACCCCCCAAGCGAGTTGGGGGGTTGAGAGCCAAGGAGCCTTGCAAAACAGCCTCACGACACACTGTATTGCCTCTACTGGGTCGGCTGCAAGCAGACTAACACCGCAGGCTGAAAGCGGGCCGACACGCAGGTCGGCCCCTACACGGCGGTAGATTCATATTTAATGATGGCGAAAGTTCTCTTGCATTCGGCGTGTCTTTTCGCTATATTTTAGATACTCCAATAGTATTACTAACCCTCCTTGAGGACGCGCCATGAAGTACTCTATAGGCTTTGCCTCGATTCTGTTTCTGTTTGCTCCAATGGCACTTGCCACGAACGTCTGCGGCGAAATCTCCGGTGTTTGGGATTCGACAGGATCACCGTACTATGTGACCTGTGATGTAACCGTGCCTGCGGGGCAAACGCTGGAGATTCGACCGGGAGTGCAGGTGCTATTTACGGGACATTACAGATTCAATGTGCTCGGGAATCTTCAAGCGATTGGGACGGTGCAGGATTCAATTGTGTTTACAAGAGCATTTCCGACGGAAGAGAGC